>NZ_JABUZF010000268.1:34407-38338 GCF_014897885.1 Halomonas sp. 3D7M
ATTTTACATGCTGGATTTACGTATTATGCGTCGATACCTGGGCGTAAGCGCGCTGACTCTCTTGATAAGTGGCTGCGGTGCAACGCATCAAGCCAGCCAGGGCCTACCTGCCATTGAGCAGGGGATGCTGAACACTCCGCAGACCTTTACTCGACTACCCGTCCAACGTTATACACCTGATGATTGGGCGCAAACATTGAGCGCCCAGGTACTATTGCCGAACGCATCAGACGCAGAGCGTCGACCAGCTGCACTCATTGTGCATGGCGGTGGCTGGCGCAACCGTGGACCTGACGACATGGAAGCGATTGCTGAGCAGTTAGCAGAGCAGGGATATGTGACAGTGAATATTGAGCACCGCTTTGCTCCCGAGTACCGATTCCCTGAACAGCTACATGATTTGCAACAGGCGATGAGCTGGATTCACAGTAACGCTGAGCGTTGGCAAGTGGATACTGACCGCATCGTGGGCGTTGGCTTTTCTTCTGGAGCACATTTGATAAGCCTGCTTGCCTTGGCTGGCGATGAAGGCCCGCTTGGCGACCCTTATGGTGGCGAGCACACAAAGCTAGCAGCGGTGCTGGTTGGCGGTCTACCCAGTGACCTGCTGAAGTTTGATGACGGCCGCTTGGTGGTCGACTTTATTGGCGGCACCCGCGCCGAAAAACCAGAGGCCTATGCGCTGGCTTCACCTGCGCGGCAAATCACCCCTCAGGCACCACCGTTTTTTCTGTTTCATGGCAGTTGGGATCAGCTAGTGCCCGTTGACCATGCAACTGACTTCTATCAAGCACTCCAGGCCCAGGGCACTGAAAGCGAGCTTTACTTACAGCGTGGCTATGGGCATTTTGCCAGCTTTCTGCTGCGTGGTAGCGCTATTGACGCGGGAATCGCCTTTTTAAATCGCCAAGTTCAGCCACCGATAGTAGAGAGCAANNNTCAGCCACCGATAGTAGAGAGCAAATAGACGGGTTTATCCTTCTGGCTGATATTTATAACCAACCCCGTAAACGGAGCGAATAATCTCTAGCTCGGGGAGTGCTTCATGGATTTTTTTGCGTAGCTTCTTAATGTGGCTGTCCACGGTACGCTCCGAGACAATGCGGTTATCCCGGTACATGTGATCCATTAGCTGCTCGCGACTGAAGATACGTCCCGGGGACTGCATCATGACGCGCAATAGTTGGAATTCTACGGCAGTGAGGCCAAGGTCGTGCCCATTGGCAAGCGCCTGCCAGCCCTCTTCATCGAGTGTCACTGGTGCTTGTGGGGTGGTGTCGGAGGCGTCATCGACTTGCGCCGCGGCTTGGCTGCGGCGTAATACAGCTTTTACGCGGGCAACCACTTCGCGGGGGCTAAAGGGTTTGCAAACATAGTCGTCTGCCCCTAGCTCCAAGCCCAGTAAACGATCAACTTCCTCGACTTTCGCGGTCACCATAATAATGGGTAAGTTAGGCCAGTGTTGACGGATTTCTCGACACAGCGTTAGTCCATCTTTACCAGGAAGCATGACATCTAGCAGTACTAATGCAGGAACGTGCTGGGTTAGCCAGGGCATAACGTCGTTGCCGTTGGCAATTATGGTCGGAGCAAAATTATTGTTTTCCAGATAGTCCGCCATTAAGCGGGCAATTTTAGGCTCGTCTTCAACAATGAGCAGTGAGGCGTCTTGGGGTGAACTATTCTCAGACATAGTCAGCTCGCTTAGATTAAGAGGCAATAAGTAGCGGAAAGCGCAGCGTCCATTTCAGGCCGCCTAGCTCAGAAACGCCAGGTGAGAGTGTTCCGCCATGGGCATTGACTAACGCGCTTGCAATAGAGAGCCCCAGCCCGCTGCCGCCACTTGCGCGGTTACGTGAGCCTTCCACGCGGTATAGGCGTTCAGTTAAGCGTGAAAGCTCGCTTTCAGGCACGCCTGGGGAACTGTCTTCCCAAGTAATCACAGCATGGTTAGTCTCGCAGGTTAATGAAACCCGTAGCTCTCCTGGTGGTTGTGTATAGGCGCAGCTGTTATCCAGCAGGTTATTCCAGAGCTGGCGTAAGCGTTGGGCATCCCCTTGTATCATGATATCGGAGGTAAGCTGGCTTGACAGGGTCAGGCCGCTCTCTTCTAGCCAGCGGTCGGCATCGGATAAACGGCCTTTCAAGCTTTCGCTAAGGTTCATCGGCGCTAGCTGAATATCTAATGCGCCTGCATCACTTTGCGAAAGCAGCCTCAAGTCAGTGACTAACCGTTCCAGTTGAGACACTTCTTGAGCCAGTGAGCTAAGATTTTCCTGGTTTAGCGGACGAATCCCATCCTGCATCGCTTCGATTTCACCACGTAGGACTGCCAACGGGGTACGTAGCTCGTGCGCTGTGTCTGATACCCATCGTGCTCTGGCGTCACGGCTAGCTTCTAGGGTGGCCGCCAATACGTTGAAATCGCGTGCCAAACTGGAAAGTTCATCTTTTCCGCGTTCTGGTAACCGAGTGTGATAATCACCTTCGGTTAAGCGCAGCGTTGCGCCTGCCAAAGCTCGGGTGCGTCGGCCTAGCCACCAGGAAAGCCCTCCTGCCAGTAACAGCGATGCTAAACCAAGAGAAACAACAATAAGTACCAAATTGCGCTGCTGGCGCTCTAAAAAGCGACTTTCCATACGCTCCATCATATCTTGCGGAGGACGAAATCCCAGCTCTCCAATCGCCTCATTGTTTCCGCTTGAGGTCACGTCGCTATACAGGGTGAGCCACCGCCAACCGTTTGAGCCGCGTGCGCTCTCAACAGGCGGGACGACGAATCGGCCATCGCTATTGCGTAAAGCGAAGTCCTGAGCTTCGCCGAGAGGAGAAGGGCGATCACGGTGTGCCTGGCCAAGCTCAAAGCGCACAATATAGGGCCAGCGTTCTGGCGATTGCTCCAACCACTCCCAACTGCCTTGGGTTTCCCAGCGAGTAATTAGCCCATCCGCCAGCAGCGTAGCGTGCCGCTCTTGGGCTTGATTGAGATATTCTAAAAAGCCGCGATCAATACTGTAAGTCACTGCTAGAAACACGCTTGCTGCAATGGCTACGTTGACGCTTAAAATAGCCACAAAAAGCTTTAGACCCAGTCGAGAAGGGCGCCACTGGCGTAGCGAAGCGAGCGGTTTCATTAGCTGGCTCCTTCATGGCTTGGTTGGGGTGGTTTGTTGAGTCGTTCGCGTAGGTTTTCTAAACCCAAATAGAGGCAGGGCACTACCAGTAACAAGATAACCGTGGCGAATAGCATGCCAAACCCTAGCGAAATGGCCATGGGTATCATAAAGCGCGCTTGGCGAGAGGTTTCTAGAATCATTGGCGCCAAGCCTAAAAACGTGGTGAGTGAGGTCATCATAATTGGCCGTAGGCGGCGAGTCGCCGCGGCGACAATCGCTTCGCGGGCATCCATGCCCTCACGACGTTTACGGTTAGCATAATCAATCAGTACCAGGGCATCGTTAATTACCACGCCCGAAAGTGCCAGCATACCGAGTAGGCTGATAATCGATAGTCCGAACCCCATTAGCATATGGCCTGCAACGGCCCCGACAATACCAAACGGAATAGCGGCCAGTACCAGCAGTGGCTGAAAGTAACTCCGGAAAGGAATAGCCAACAATGCATATAGCGCGGCCAGCATTAACCACATGGCGTTGCGAAGTGTGGCTAAATTGTCGGCGGTATCTTGCTGCCGACCGCCCATGCTCACTTCAAGCCCTGCCCAGGTATTGCTAAGCGTGGGGAAAACATCTTCCTGCAGCGTGGCGAGCACTTGGTTAATTGCTTGATCTCCTTCTGAGTCAGCGGTCACTGTAATGATTCGCCGACCATCGATACGTTGAAGACTGCTAGAAGCTTGGCTTAACGTAATGTCTGCAACGCGTGACAGCGGAACGCTTAGGCCGTCAGGCGTCTGGATCGGCAGCCGATA
>NZ_JABUZF010000268.1:38344-39333 GCF_014897885.1 Halomonas sp. 3D7M
CAGCCGATAAAGCTCATTGAGGCTATCGCGATCTTGTTCCGGCAGGCGTACCTCAACGCTGACTTCTCGGCGGCCAATAAATTGTTCTATGGCTGTAGCACCCTGTAGCGGGCCGCGTAGCGCCTGGGCTAGATCGCTCCCCGTTAGCCCTAACGCGCGCCCTTCAGCAGACAGGCGCATTTCAAGCTGCGGTTTGCCGTCTCCCAGTCCGCTGTCGATATCGGTTAGCCCATATTCGGCCAGTTGTTCAGCCAACTGCGCAGCGGCCGCCTCTAACACTTGGGTGTTTGGGTGGGATAAACGCAGGCTCAGCGCTGCACCACTACCGGGGCCGCCGAAGTCTGACTCAAAGCGCACTGATTGCGCGCCGACTAAGTCGCCTGTTAAGTCGCGCCACTCCTGGGCAATTCGAGATGGAGGCCAGGCATCTAAGCTTTCTCTGGCGATATCCAGGCGCACTTGCAGGCTCTCACCATCCAGGCTGCTGCGGGTACTGCTAAAGCTGAGGGTTGCCTCGCGTTCGCTAAGTTGCTCGGCGGCATTGAGCAATTGCTGGCTCAGTTCGCGGCTAACGCTAATATTGCTGCCAATCGGCAGGGTAACGCTGGCTTGAACCTGGTCCGATTCCACCCTGGGCATAAGTGAAAAGCCAAGCCTACCGCTCATTGCCCAGGCAAGCGTGACACATAGCAAGGCGACGCCTAGGGATACTGTCAGCAGGCGTTGAGTAAGCGCGCGCTGTAAAAACGGTTCAAACTGATGGTAAGTAAAGTGATGCAAGCCCTTCTGCATGCGCATACGAACAGCTTCTATAGGGCGTTGCCATACGGGTGTCTGGCGGGGTTTGCTGGCGTGGGCGAGGTGGGCGGGTAGTATAAATAGAGCTTCCACCAGGGAAATAATAAAGACCGTGGTAACGACCACTGGAACGGTAGCAAAAATAAGCCCTAAAAAGCCGGGTAAAAACAGGAGTGGCAGGAACGCAACAA
>NZ_JABUZF010000268.1:39366-45696 GCF_014897885.1 Halomonas sp. 3D7M
CAGAATCGCAAAGGTAAGCGGTGTGGCGATTTCTTGAGCACCTTTCACCGCGGCATCGCGCAGTGAATAGCCCTGTTCTCGGTGGCTGTAAATATTCTCACCGACCAGAATGGCATCATCCACGACGATGCCAAGGGCAATAATAAAGGCGAACATCGACATCATATTGAGTGAGACGCCAACCCATGGCAGAAACAGCATCGCACCCAAAAATGCCGTCGGGATGCCTAGTGTTACCCAGAAGGCCAATCGTGCCTCAAGAAACAGTGCCATAAGAATTAGCACCAGTGCCAAGCCCATCCAGGCGTTTTTTAGCAGTAGGTTCAGGCGGTCTTCATAGATTTCTGAGCTATCTCTGGAAACATCCAGGCGTATCCCGTTAGGTAGGTTATTGCGCAGCCGCTCCAGCTCACCGTAAACGGCTTGAGAGATACTCGTCGGCGTTTGATCGCCAATCTGATAGATATCCACCGATAAGCCTTGCTCGCCGTTGTAGAACTCCTCGCGATCGGTTTCAGCAAATCCTTCGCTTACGCGAGCAATATCGCCCAGCACAACGGGTGAACCTTGGGCAGTGGTGAGAATGGGGAGTGCGGCAAACTCATCCGCACTATTGCGGCGTCCCTGGTAGCGAATCAACCACTCGCCTTCGGCGGTAGTGAGCTGGCCACTGGCGAGGTCGAGCGCTTCTTCGGCAATTCGGCTGGCAAGCTGCTGATGGTCTAACCCAAAGCGCTCAATAGCTTCTTCATCCACAAGCACCTGGATTTCACGTTCCCGGTTGCCGGAGAGCTCTGCTCGGGAAATCCCGCTAGTGGCCTGTAGTTCTGCGCGTACATCCTCCGCGGCGTCATGGAGTGCCGCTAAGCTAACTGAGCCATACACTTGTAGGCTCATCACGCTACGAGAGCGACCAGCTAGGGTAAAGCGCGGTGGATCCGCAGCGTTAGGCAAGGTGGTGATGGCATTCACGGCTTGCTGGATGTCCTGGTAGGCTCGCATCACGTTAACGCCATCGATCAACGTGGCGCTGACCACGCCGCTACCTTCGCCAGCGCTGGCGGTTAATTCATCGATGCCCTCCACGTCAGCAATGGCAGCTTCAACCGGTAGTAACAAACTTTGCTCAACATCTTCCGGTGTGGCACCGGGGTAGCTGATGCTAACTTGGATGATTTCCGTTTCAAATTCCGGGAAAACCTCTTTCTTGATGGCCAAGGATGCCATTAAGCCGCCAACGATAAACAGCACCATCATCAGGTTAGGGGCAACGCCATGGTCGACCATCCAGGCGAGTGGGCCACGGCGAATCATGGGCTTTCCTCATCACTGGCTGGCGTGTCGCCTCGCTGACGAATGCGGACTTGCTGGCCTTCACGAGGTTGAGCCAAGCCAGCAATAACCACCCGCTGTCCGGGTACTAAACCGCTGCGTACTAGCGCCGTTTCCTGCCCGCGATAAGCCAGGGTGACATGGGTGCTGCGTAGGCGATCTTCATCATCTACCCACCATACCTGCTCGCCGGGACGCAATGAGGCAGAAGGCAAGGCGATGAGCGGCTCCTGGGTTGTGCTATGAAAGGCAACACGCAGCACATCGCCAAGGCGCAGTGCAGGGCCATCTTGCTCTAGCGACAGCGGGTCATTCACGGCGATCAAAAGCTGCGCTTGTAAGCCGTTCTCTTCCAGGTTTGGCAGAATAGAAATTAAGTTACCTTCTCTGCTTGCGCCTTCCGGCCAGCCTTGGCTGGTAAGCGTCACGCGGCTGCCCGGCGTTAGCCAACCGAGAATATCCCCCGGCAACGAGGCGCGAACCCAAAACTGTTCGACGCCGACCAAGCTGAGAACTTCAGTACCCTGGCTTAACAGGGTCCCCGCGCCAACCAAGCGGTCTTGCACCATGGCTCGCCAAGGGGCAGTTAACGTGGCACGCTCAAGATTAAGCGCCGCTTGGTCTCGCACCACGCGTGCTTGCGTTAATTGCGCTTGAGCTTGGCGTAGCTGTGGTTCACGGAGCACCAATGCGCGGCGCTCAGCACTGAGTTGGCGGCCAAACGATTCATACTCACTTCGGGCGCGCTGTTGCTCCGCTTGTTCTAGCGCTAACTGCGCCTGCGCGTTGGCCAACTGCGCTTCGGCATCTTCGAGAACCAAGCGTAAATCGGCCTGATCGATATAAGCAACCGGCGCTCCTTGTTCGACGACCTGGCCTGGAAGAACGCCTTCGCCAAAGCGCTCTAGCTGACCAGCCACCCGACTGGCTAACATGGTGGATTTCTCAGCTTCTACTCGCCCAAAACCGTTAAGCATCGGCGCTTGCAGGCGCTCTTCAGCCGTCATGATATCCACTAAGGGTGGCGCGGCGGGCGGTGGCGGGCGGCGTTCAACACGAGGCGGCTGGCTGATAATCCACCAGGCCAAGGTTAAGCCGCCAACGAAAACCAGTAGTGCTGCCAAGGCACCGAAACCGATACGGCCTTGTTGAGAAGGTGCGTGAAAGTGAGAAGAGGTCATTACCGCGCGGCATCCGTTGGCTGAGGGCGAAAATTCCAGAGAAAATGGCGTATCATGCTAGCATCACCGATACGCAAGCAATGATTAGGTAAGCAATGTGCAAATAGTGTGCAACCCATTAAGCATCGCTGCATCGTGCGGTTTAACCGCTGACGGGCCTCACAATACCTATCATTATTATTTTGCAAAGCACTAAATTCACTGGTTAATGTGACGTCATGAAAAACACCGCCACTCGCGATAAGTTAATTGAAACCGGTGCCGAGCTGATTGCCCAGCAGGGCTACAATGCGACGGGTATTAATGCCGTCTTAAAAACCTGTGGTGTGCCTAAAGGATCGTTTTACCACTACTTTTCCAGCAAAGAAGATTTTGGGCTGGCGGTGATCGAGCGCTTCGCCAGTCAGTATGATGAACGCTTGGCAACACTGTTTGAAGACGTTTCGTTGCCGCCGTTAGAGCGCATACGGCGTTACTTCGCCACAGGGCGTGAGCATATGTTGGACTGCGACCACACCACTGGCTGCTTGATTGGTAACCTGGGGCAGGAGCTTTCGGGGCAGAGCGACACTTTCCGTGATGCACTTAACTTGGTGTTCCAGCGCTGGGAGAAGCGTTTAGCCGCCTGCCTGAAAGAAGCGCAAAATCAAGATGATATCGATAAAACAATTGTTCCAGAAGCCCTGGCTAGTTTTATATTGTCGGGGTGGGAAGGCGCAATATTGCGCGCTAAAACGCTTAAGTCAGTCGCTCCTATGGAGCACTTTGAGTCGATTTTATTTACCCATGTGCTGGCGCCATCAGCGTCCTGTGAAGCAAGCCGTTAGTGACGTGCGCGAAAATGGTGCTCCCCGCTAGCCACGTCATTGCGCACGGCTGCCAGCAGCGACTCATCTAGCGACGGGTCGTCCAATGACAGCAGACCGCACTGAGCCAACGCAGAGCGCAAACTTATCTGTTCATCTAAGCGCTGATAGACCACTCGCACACAACAGGGCATACGCTCACTGTTATCAGCCACCCCCATTTTTAATCCGGTTAAGCGTGTGACTTGGCTTTGGTAGCTGGGAAACAGAATAGTTTGGGTGATTTCATGGCCATTGAGGGTTTCGTGGTCAACTAAAAATAGCCGGTCTGCAAGTTTAACGGCGGTTCCCACGTACCGGTTATGACAGGGTCGCCTTCCCAGAGCGACTTGCATACGCTCGGTGCGCTGGTACACCACACCTCCTTCTCTGGCTTCTAGGCACACCAACGTGCGCATCAAATGCCCAGGGCGCGACATTGAGTGGTAAAGCTCGAAGTAGCGACCTAGATAACGCTCCATACCTTCGCTACCCCGCTGAATCAACGCATTAGGCCAGGGTAGTGTGTTCGGTGAGGTATCCGCATTGAGTTGTCCGGTTTGCACCAACGCACGGAAGTCGTGGTGAGGCAGCGCGATATCTTCTGGCGTTACCCCAAAAAAGTGGCAAATACGCTGCAGCGCGGCGTGGCTTGGGTAATAGCGACCGCTGAGGTAGCGGTTGAATTGAGCACGGTTAATGGATAAGCGGCGGCAAACGTCCGCAATAGACGGGTAGTAGCTGCATAGCAGGCGTAAATTGGCCACAAAATCATCATGCATGGGAGCGGTTTCAGCGTTCTCAGTCGGCGACGGTGCGGCTAATGTGACGCTTCGCTCTTCATAGTGCAATAGCCACGTAACACGTCAATCAGGTCTGATTTTAATTAGAATCTTGCGAGGCCAGATGATGGACACCCGCAGTGCCGGTGTGGCGCCTTTTCATTGTTTGGAACCGCCACCGGCAGACTGTCGTGCCAGCGCAATGCGCTCACAGGTATTCCTACCCAGTTCATACGCCATCTTTATCAGTAATCGCTACTCGCAGTATAGGTAGGTGTGCAAAATCGGCATTGGTGTTTTGCAAGGAGTCGTTTGACGTGATATCCCGCTTAAACGACCGACTGACCCAGCATTCGGATGGCGATCAGTTGAAAATCGGTCTCAGGAATCTCCCTTAGTCCAAATCTGAAAGCCGCTCCCCAGTGCCGTTTATTGCTGATGAACTCGAGGTCGTCGATCAGTGGTCGGATTGGCACCTCTCGGCAGGGCTGGAAATCGACATCGCGCCGATGGGGCACAAAGCCGTTTCCCATGTTATGTCGGTAGACATTGGTGCCTTTCAATCGGCCGATCGCGGTCAATGCTTGGCAGGGCTCACGGGCGTTAAAGTGAACCTTTGGTGAATACATCACCATCCAGTCTCCCGCGTTCATACGGCTGATCGGTCCTTTCTTTCCGTGACAGGCCTGAACAAAGCCGCCGTGCTCTCCTGTTTTTGCGTGGTCGCGCGAGGCGACTACGATCCAGTAGCGTGTTGTCATGTGATCACCCGGGCGTACCGTGCAGCGTCAATCGGTAGCCAAACGGATCCACAAAACTGAAGGTTCGTCCAAACGGGCCATTAAAGGGGGGCTCAACAATCTCCAAACCGTAATCCCGGAGACGCTCGTGCATACTGTCTGCCTGCTCGCACCCCAACCAAAGCGCTACGCCCCATCCCAGCCGAGGGCTGTCTGCAAGATTGATGTTGGGAGTACGAAGTGCAAAAGGGATGGGGAGGGTCTGGAATACCACCGCGTGCTCCGGCCCCTGATCTGTGGGAATCAATCCTAGCTGTTCTGTGTAAAACTGTTTCGCTGCCTCCAGATTTTCGACCTGCAGGGCAATAAATTGTGGGCCGGTGACATGTGGCATTGGCTTTAAACTCCTGGTTATGCAAATATAAGGAAGCTGATACATTATCAGGTTCCTTATATTGTGCAATCCCAGGAGTAGGCACTGTGGTCGAACACCGCATCGGTTACCTCATCAAGGGGGTGCAACAAGCTATCCGTCATCGCATGGACAACGAATTGCGCCACCTCAATCTGTCGACGTCCCAATATGCGGCGCTAAGTGCATTGGAACGGTCCGATCAATTATCCAATGCCGAGATGGCTCGCGCCTGCTTCGTCACGCCCCAGACAATGCAGCAGTTGGTCAAAGGCCTTGAGTACGAGGAATGGATAGAGCGCCGCTCCCACCCCGACCACGGTCGTATTATTCAAACTCGATTGACAGCATCAGGCCGGGCCGTCCTCGACCAGGCTCATTGCCTAGTCGAGGCTATTGAAGAGACCATGGTAAAAGGGTTATCCCAACCTGAACGAGAGCGTCTGGCGGCCGATCTGAAACTATGCCAGAACAACCTAATTCAATAGGGGCCGAGTCGTTGGCTTTGCAAGTGTATGGGATGCCATCAAGCCACCTTGGCGAAAGCTAAAATATACAGCTTCGCTGCATTAACAATGGCTCTTAAAACCGTCTAGACAGTGCTGATAATCAGCGCTGCATTGACGCCACCGAAACCGAACCCGTTGCACA
This sequence comes from Halomonas sp. 3D7M, assembly GCF_014897885.1. Lineage (NCBI taxonomy): Bacteria > Pseudomonadati > Pseudomonadota > Gammaproteobacteria > Oceanospirillales > Halomonadaceae > Halomonas > Halomonas sp. 3D7M. The sequence continues at coordinate 45,310 of NZ_JABUZF010000268.1, forward strand.
ATACATGCTTCGTGGCGTGCTTTTGATGAGGCGCCGTGACGAAGGTTAAATCCTGCATATCATCATCGCAGTGTTCAAGATTGATGGTGGGCGGAAGCTGCTGACTATTGACTGCCAATACAGAAAAAACACTCTCTATGCCCCCTGCTGCGCCTAATAGGTGCCCGGTGGCGGCTTTCGTTGCCGAAATAGGGATGTCAGGCAAGCGCTCACCGAATACATTACGCAATGAGGCGATTTCAGCTCGGTCGCCAACGGGCGTCGAGGTGGCGTGGGCATTGATATGATCAATAGCATCAGTAGAAAGGTTCGCCATGCCTAGCGCCGCTTGAATCGCAGCGGCTGCGCCGGCCCCATCCTTCGGGCCTGCCGTTAGGTGGTAGGCAT
>NZ_JABUZF010000268.1:45742-45971 GCF_014897885.1 Halomonas sp. 3D7M
ATGATCGCTAACGGCGTTGCGCCCCGCGCGATCGCATGCTCAAGCGTTTCGATCACCATAACGCCAGCGCCTTCTCCCATCACAAAACCGTTACGGGCTTTATCAAAGGGCCTGGACGCGCGCTCAGGGTTGTCTGCTTCTGTGGAAACGGCCTTTAGGGCGTTAAAGCTGGCCAGTGAAAGCGGGTCAATACACGCCTCGGCGCCGCCGACGAGGGCAACATCGGCTT
>NZ_JABUZF010000268.1:45986-56475 GCF_014897885.1 Halomonas sp. 3D7M
CGAGGGCAACATCGGCTTCTCCGTTGCGTATTATGCGCATACCGTCGCCAATCGCCTGTAGGCCAGCCGCGCAAGCCGTCACCGGGCAACCGAGAGGGCCTTGAAAGCCATAACGAATGGACAGGTTACCAGCAGCCAAATTGGCCAGAAAGGCGGGCACCGTGAAGGGGGAGAGTTTGCGATAGCCGCGCTCAGCAAGGGTTTTTTGAGCTTGTGTAATGGTCGGGAAGCCGCCAATGCCAGAGCCAATAATGGTGGCCGTTCTGCGTTTTTGGGCTTGCTCAACGGGGAACCAGTTGGCCTGTGACAGTGCCTCTTTGGCTGCCGCCAATGCGTAGAGGCTGAACAAGTCCATTTTGCGCTGCTCTTTGGGGTCGGCTATCTCATTCAGATCAATACCGCCGGTGGGGTCTCGGTCAATACTCGGCACCACCCCGGCAATTTTGATCGGGATATGACTTGTGTCAAAGCGGTCAATGGTGCTGATGCCAGACTGGCCGTTAATCAGCCGCTGCCAACTTGTGTTGACGCTGTTGCCTAGCGGGCTGACCATACCCATGCCGGTAATCACGATAGGTGAGTGCATAGTGACTCCTAATTTATTGATAGGGTCACCCTAGCAATGGGCAGTATATGATCAAGATAATATTTAGCTGACGAGGTAGGTATGCCTTATCCCAAGAGCCATAAATCGAAAACCAAAGAGCGCATTTTGGCTTCGGCGACGGAGCTATTCAGCCGCTATGGGTTTCAAAAGGTCTCGATTGGCCAGATCATGAAGCTCGCCAAGATGACGCATGGCGCCTTTTATGCGCATTTTGCTTCAAAAGAGGCCCTTTACAATGAGTCTGTTCGTCTGACCATTGATAACAGCCGGGCGGCTAGACTGGTAAAAGGCCCGCTTTCGTTGCAGCACTTAACCGAGTTGGTCGCTAACTACTGCAATCTCCAAGAGCTGGAAGCTAAGCATAGGCCGGGGCCTGAAGCGGTACTGTTCAATGAAATAGGTAGTGAAAAAGCAGAAATTCGCACCCTGTTTGAAGCGTCATATATAAGTATGAAAAAGATGCTTGAAACGCGCTTGATCGCATTGAGTAAGCTGAAACAACTTCCTTTTGCCAATGACCGCAAAGCGATTGCTGATAAGTCCCGGGTCATATTGGCCTCTCTGGTAGGGGCCGTCGCGATTGCCAAAAGTTTGCCGGGAGAAGTGGAACGAAAGCAGGTGTTGTTAGCCACACAACGCCAGATTTTACTGATGCTCGGGGTCAGCGAAGCTGAGGCGGAGCGTATGATGCAAGCACAGTAGTTCGGTCATCTACTGAAGAGAGTCTCGATGTGTTGTTGAAGCGTTACCGTTCTTACGCGACGTTGAATGAGTGATTCGGGAGACTGCCCAAGACGAAGCGGGTAAAAAACTGGATAATGGCCGCCATCAGCCTATGGCCCCAAGACCTTCAGCACATTTATCTATCCGGATGCCCGCTCATGGAAATCAAAGTTAACTATCTCGACAACCTCCGCTTAGAGGCCAAGTTCGACGATTTTACGGTTATCTCCGACCAGCCGATTCGCTATAAGGGCGACGGCTCGGCACCTGGGCCGTTTGACTACTTCCTGGCGTCGTCTGCCATGTGTGCGGCCTACTTTGTAAAGGTGTACTGCAACGCCCGCGATATTCCTACCGAAAATATTCGCCTGTCACAGAACAACATCGTTGACCCGGAAGACCGCTATAAGCAGATTTTCAAAATCCAGGTCGAGTTGCCGGAAGATATTTCTGAAAAAGATCGCCAGGGTATTCTGCGTTCCATCGATCGCTGCACGGTTAAGAAGGTGGTTCAAACCGGCCCTGATTTCCAGATCGAGACGGTAGAAAACATCGACGAGGACGCCCAGGCACTGCTGATGGGAGCGCCGGAGGGCAGTGCTACTTATATTCCAGGCAAAGACCTGCCATTAGAACAAACCATCGCCAATATGAGCGCGATGCTGGCTGACCTGGGCATGAAGATAGAGATCGCCTCCTGGCGCAATATCGTGCCCCACGTCTGGTCACTGCATATTCGCGATGCGGCTTCACCGATGTGTTTCACTAATGGCAAAGGTGCTACCAAAGAGAGCGCCCTGTGTTCGGCGCTGGGCGAGTTTATTGAGCGCTTAAGCTGTAACTTCTTCTATAACGATCAGTACTTTGGTGAAGAGATTGCCAACAGCGATTTTGTTCACTACCCCAATGAAAAGTGGTTCAAGCCAGGCCCGAACGATGAGTTACCTGCTGAAATTCTCGATGAGCACTGTCGCGATATTTATAACCCTGAAGGCGAGCTGTGTGGCTCACATCTGATCGATACCAACTCGGGACGTGAAGGTAGGGGAATTATCTCACTGCCGTTTGTGCGCCAGTCCGACGGCGAAACGGTCTACTTCCCCTCCAATCTGATCGAAAACCTGTTCCTCAGTAACGGTATGAGCGCGGGCAATACCCTGGTAGAAGCCCAGGTGCAGTGCCTGTCGGAAATTTTCGAACGGGCGGTGAAGCGCGAAATCCTCGAACAAGAATTAGCTCTGCCGGATGTACCGCAGGACGTGCTAGCCAAGTATCCAAGTATCGTAGAAGGCATTAACGCCCTGGAAGCCCAAGGGTTCCCGGTGTTGGTCAAAGATGCCTCTATGGGTGGGCAGTTCCCGGTAATGTGCGTCACCTTGATGAACCCGCGTACTGGCGGCGTATTTGCTTCGTTTGGTGCGCACCCGAGCTTTGAAGTGGCGCTGGAGCGTAGCCTGACCGAGTTGCTCCAGGGCCGTAGCTTTGAGGGCTTGAATGATCTGCCGCTGCCGACGTTTAACTCGCAAACCGTTTCTGAACCCAACAACTTCGTTGAGCACTTTATCGACTCGGTGGGCGTCGTTTCCTGGCGCTTCTTTAGTGCCAAGCCCGATTTTGAATTCAGTGAATGGGATTTCTCTGGCAGCAATGAGGAAGAGGCCGCGACGCTGTTTGGCATTTTTGAGGAGCTGGGGGCCGAAGTGTACATGGCGGTCCACGAAGACCTGGGCGCACCAGTCTGTCGCATTCTGGTACCGGGTTACTCAGAGGTGTACCCCATTGAAGATTTAATCTGGGATAACACCAATAAAGCGTTGGACTACCGCGAAGATATTCTCAATCTGCACCGCTTGGATGACGCTCAGCTCACCGATCTGGTCGAGCGGTTGGAAGAGAGCCAGATGGATGACCACGCCGATATCATCACGCTGATCGGTATCGAGTTTGATGAGAACACTGTGTGGGGGCAGCTAACGATTCTAGAGCTCAAGCTGCTGGTTTACCTCGCGCTGCAACGCCATGAAGAAGCGCTGGACTGTGTGCAGATGTTCCTGCAGTACAACGATAATACTGTTGAGCGCGGCCTGTTCTATCAGGCGGTAAACGCGGTGCTGGAAATTGTGCTGGATGGCGAACTGGAGCTTGAAGATTATCTGCATAACTTCCAGCGCATGTTCGGCGAAGCGACCATGGCGGCTGTCGTGGGGTCGGTAAGTGGCGAAGTACGCTTCCACGGCCTAACGCCGACTAACATGCAGTTAGAAGGTCTGGAGCGCCACCAGCGCTTGATCGAAAGCTATAAGAAGCTTCATGCGGCACGGGCGGCGAAAGCGGGCATTTAAGCATTCTCCAAACGCGCTGCTAGTTAACTGTTTTGCTGGTGTTACGGCGCCAGCAGAACAGGTCGCCACTTTGCCCGAACAGACGGTCTAATCAGCAGAGTGGAACCAAGATTGGCGGCTGAGGAATTCGATTAACTCGTGGCGAAACAGCTTGGCCCTTGCTGAAAGGCTACGCCGATAGGGCCACACCAAGAAGATCTCTCGGTGGCGTCCCTGCCACTCAGGAAGTACTTGTATTAACTCTCCCGCTTGTAAGCTGTTCGCCACCATACTGGCGGGCATCAACGAGACGCCTGCTCCCGACGTTGTGAGGTTCAGCACAATATTCATATCGTTACTGATGTGGAAATGGCTCTTGTGACAAGCGTGCTGATTACCGTCTTGATGGAACAACAGCCAATCGCTAAACATTTTTGCTGCCACGCTGGGGCATGCTTGTAGCTCTTCTATCGTTCTGGGAATAGGGTGTTTCATCGTCGGTGATGCCACCAAAATCGGCTCTATATAGCCCAGGTGTTTTTGGATCAGTGTCGAGTCTTTTTGTGGCCCCGAGCGAAGCGCAATATCCGCTTGGTGATCGCGAATATCGGCCACGTTGTTATCTAGCTCGATAGTTAATGCGATCTCAGGATAACGATGAATAAAGTGGCGCCAAAATGCATCCAGTGGTCCGCTGCCCAAATTGACGGGCGCCATAATCTTCAATGGTCCGCTTAGGCTATGCAGTGTTTGATCCAGGTCTGAAATACGCTGATCCAGTGCGAGTACTAACTCCTCACACTCGCGGAAGTAGGACTCACCCTGAGGCGTCAACGTTAACCCCTTGGTTGAGCGATGGAGCAACTCTACGCCTAGTGTGGCTTCCAGTGCGCTTATGCGCCGCGACACGGTGGCAATGGTCATCTTCAGCGTTGCCGCCGTAGCCGTGAGGCTGCGTTGGTTGGCGGCCACGATAAAGATGTTTAGGTCATCAAGAGAGGGTTTTCGCATTTTGCAATTCTGTAAAATTGATTCTCATATATTGGCATATATTACCGTTATAGGTGTTTGTTAATCTGTCCGCACTCAAACATCACTCTCAGGTACTGCCATGAAACACAGAATTATCTTCGCTATTCTCATGTCGTTTACGCTATCGCTGATTATGTCTGCCTGGGTGACGTACGTGAATATCGGAACTCATGCTGATTTTGTTGGCATCTGGATGCACGCTTGGCTCCTTGCTTGGCCAGCTGCTGGGATCATTGCGTTTATCTGCGGCCCCTTTATGCATAAATTAGCCCACCGCATTGCCGAGAAAGTCTGACGGCTTGCCTGATGCACTCTGGTGCACCCGCTGATGCAGTGAGTGCACACAACTGCATCGCTGCGCCAAATTTAATTCTTCCCCATGCTTGGTAAAACGTTCTCCGCGGCGCGGTTTTAAGAAGCGCGAAATAAAACGACGCGAATTCCAACATAACGCTAATACAAGAACGCGGAGAAAATCACATGCTTGATATGCTCAATGAGCTCCTCTGGGGAAAGGTACTGCTAGTGCTGCTAGTAGGCGTTGGCATCGGTTTTACCGTTGCTTCCCGCTTTGTGCAGTTTCGTTATTTCGGCCAAATGTTTCGCATCCTGGGGTCGGGTCAGGCCTTTAAGCGTAATAAACACGGCCACTTAAGTTCGTTTCAGGCACTTGTCCTGTCAGTGGCAGGGCGCGTGGGTGGCGGTAATATTGCTGGCGTGGCGGTCGCGATTACGCTAGGTGGCCCAGGGGCTATTTTCTGGATGTGGCTGGTGGGCCTGATGGGGATGGCGACTAGCTTTTTAGAATGTACCCTCGCGCAGACCTACAAAGAAGCGGAAGGCGATGGCACTTATCGCGGTGGTCCGGCGTACTACATTGTTAAAGGGTTAGGTAAACAGTGGCGTTGGCTGGCAGCGTTTTACTCGGTGCTATTGCTGTTAACCTTTGGTTTTGCCTTTACCGCACTGCAATCTTATGCGGTAGCGACCTCGTTTGGCGACGCTTTCGGTGTGCCGGTGCTTTACAGCGGCATTGCCCTGGCCATGCTGGTAGGGCTGATTATTTTTGGTGGTATCAAACGTATTGCGCGCATCTCAGAGTTTCTGGTGCCTTTTATGGCGGTCAGCTATATCGCCATTGCGCTGCTGGTCATCGCCATGAACATTGGTGAAATTCCCGGCGTTATCATGCTAATCGTAAAAAGTGCTTTCGGCCTTGAACCGCTGATTGGTGGTGGTATTGGTGCGGCCATTATGATGGGTTTGAAGCGTGGCCTGTTTTCTAACGAAGCGGGTCTGGGCAGTGCGCCTAATGTGGCGGCGGTTGCTTACGTACCGCACCCGGCCAACCAAGGTATTGTGCAGGCGTTTTCGGTGTTTATCGATACCGTGATTATCTGCTCGGCCACGGCGTTTTTGATTCTACTCAGCGGTGTATATGACCCGACAGCCGGCGCTGGCGTTGAAGGTATCGCCCTTACCCAGGCGGCGCTTGCCGACCATGTAGGCGAATGGGGGCGCACCTTTGTTAGTCTCGCGCTGCTGCTGTTTGCGTTCAGTACTATTTTGTACAACTACTACCTCGGCGAGAACAGCCTCAACTTCTTTAGTCGCGACAACCAGAATCTGTTTAACGCTTTCCGGGTCGCCATTGTGTTGTTGGTGTGCTGGGGCGCGACCACAGATCTTGGCACTGTGTTCGGCTTTGCCGATGTCACCATGGGGCTATTGGCAGTGGTCAACCTCGTAGCGCTGATTCTGTTGTTCAAGTGTGGCCTACGCATTCTGAACGATTACGATAGCCAGCGCCGCCAGGGCATTAAACAGCCGATCTTCGATGCCAATCAGCATCCGGATCTTGAGCTGGACCCCAAGGCGTGGGAACTGGAGCCTGAAGAGGCCGAAGCGCTAAAGCAGCGCCTGGCAAGCGCGCCTGCTAAGTAAGCCCTTACATGCACTAACGCGATTAGATTAGGAGAGACTATGTCCCGCGTACTCATGCTCTACACCGGCGGTACCATCGGTATGCAACCATCGCCACATGGGTATGTGCCTTGCGCGGGGCTGGCCGATCGTTTAACCGCACACATGGCGCTGGCCGCCGCCGACAGGTTGCCATCGTTTGATGTGCTGGAAATGCAGCCGCTGATTGATAGCGCTGAGCTAATGCCCGACGCCTGGAACCGTTTAGTGGCACAGTTAGAAAGCCACTGGCAAGCATACGATGGGTTTGTGGTGCTACACGGTACCGACACCATGGCGTATAGCGCCGCTGCGTTGTCGTTTATGCTCGGCGCGCTCAACAAGCCGGTGATCTTCACCGGCGCTCAAATTCCTTTGGGGGAGCCCCGTAGCGATGCACTGAATAATCTCGTCAGTGCACTGCAACTGGTGGCTCACTCCGCGACACCTTGTGAAGTGAGTCTGGTCTTTCACGATCGACTTCTGCGCGGTAATCGCGCGCGCAAGGTACGCACTCAGGGCTTAGATGCCTTTGACTCTCCCAATTTTCCCTGGCTTGCCGAGCTTGGCATCGCCATATCTTACCCGCAGCCCTCTGCGTTGCTGAGCGGACGGCCTGACTTTGCCCCCATTGAGGTAGATGATGAGGCGGTTGCGATATTGCCACTCTATCCTGGTATGTCGCTGCGCCGCGCCAAGGCGCTACTGGCCGATGAACGCTTAAAAGGCTTGATTCTGCATAGCTACGGCGTGGGCAACCCGCCTAGTTTTGAAGGCGAGCTGTTAACGGCGCTAACGGCGGCAAATGAACGAGGGGTCGCACTGCTTAACGTGACTCAGTGCGCCCAAGGGGAAGTCGTACAGGGTGCCTACGCCACCGGCGCGGCGCTGAACCAAGCCGGTGTGATTGCGGGAGGCGATATCACTTTAGAAGCCGCCGTTGCAAAGCTTACGGTGCTGCTAGGTCGTGGGATGAGCGGCCCTGCACTGCGCAGGGCACTTAGCGGCTCACTACGAGGTGAGTGCAGCTAACGACTTACCTACTGGTGCTTTTTAACCTTCCAAATTCGCCACGTTAAGATCGCGATAATAAGCGCACTCAGTGGCGCTATGACGGAAGCGGCAACATTGGGTTCGATATCGACCCCTAGCGCTCTTAAGCTTTCCAGCCCCAGTTTCATTAAGCTGAAAATGTAGTAGCTGATGACGATGATCGAGAGACCTTCAACGGCCTTTTGGATTTTTAGCTGGCTGCTTGCGCGGGCATCTAAGCTCTGCAAAATTTTGTAGTTTTGCCTCTCGATTTCGACCTGGGTGCGGGTACGCAACAAGTCGTTTAAGCGTGTGGCGCTGGTGGCCAGCGTTTCTACGCGGCGATTCATGGCATCGCAGTAGCGCACGGCCGGTTCAAATCGCCGCAAAATAAACATGCCCAGCCGAGGATAATTACCGATACGCTCCTCGCGCAGTTCATTGATGCGTGCCAACACGATGTTGGCATAGGCATCGGTCGCGCTAAAGCGTTGACGTGTTTGTACACCGCAGCGTTCGAGTTTTGCCGAGAGCAGTGTCAAGGCGTTGAGCAACGGCTCGGCAGGGGAGGTGTGCTGTTCGGCGTGTTGATGAGAAAGCGCAGACAGCTCCGTTTCATAGTGTTGTAGCTCACGGCTGAGTGCTTTGGCTTCCGGTAGCGCCAGCATCGCCATTATGCGGTAAGTCTCAATATCAAATAAGCGTCTCGCCATCCTGCCCAGTCGATAGCTATCCAGATTATCGTTAACCATTAGCAATCGGTTTCTTTGCTGATCATCCAGGTTGAAGTCGCTCCAAACTGTGGCATCTCCGCCGCCTACCTGTGAACCCGCTGGCTGATCTAATCCATAGGCCTCCACGCTACCTGCCCATCGATTGGCCGTTTCCACGCGTAATACGCTGGCACTGATTATTTTATCGGCAACATCCGCGAGTAAACGGGCTAAAAAAGTAGGTGGTGTTGGCCATATGCGAGGGTTGCTGTTGTTGTCGTGCTTAATGGTTAGCGTAAAAAACTCGGTGTGTCGCTCCCACTTTATCAGGCAGCCCTGACAACTGACTATTTGTTGCACCTGATCGGGAGTGACAGTGACTTCTGTCAGCTCTGCTAGGCGATTAAGCAACGTAGTAACGTCATCGCCTTCAAGCGTAAAAGCGTAGTGATGAAGACAAGCAGGCCCCTCAAAATAGATGGGAGGCCGCGCGTGAAGCTCGTTATGTAATGCCGTGTGTTGAGCATGCATGAAACAAATTACCTGATCTATTGTTGTTACGAGTGTTGTAAAGAGTGCCGTTAAGAGCGTTGTGGCGAATGTTGTTACGAATAGCCAGCTTGATGGCTAACGTGGTTGCCAAGTGGCGTTAGCCAAAGAACCAGTAGCAGACGGCTATGGCAGTGATGATGCCCGCGGCGTCAGCGATGAGCGCGCAGCCCAGGCCATGGCGAATACGGGTAACGCCGACCGCGCCAAAATAGACTGCTAGCACGTAGAAGGTCGTTTCGGTGCTGCCTTGCAGGGTAGCGGCTAGCAGGCCAGGAAAGCTGTCGACACCAAAGGTGTTCATCGTCTCGATCATCATGGCCCGCGAGCCGCTACCAGAAAGGGGCTTTACAAAGGCGGTAGGCAGCGCATCTACGAAGCGAGTGTCCCAGCCAACCCCTTCCACCAACCAGCGGATGCCGCTCAGCCCTGCGTCCAGAACGCCGCTGGCACGTAGTACGCCAACCGCCACCAGCATGGCAATAAGATACGGCAGCAGGGTGACGGTAAAACTGACACCTTCTTTTGCCCCTTCAATAAAGGCGTCATACACCCTTACACCACGCAGTGCGCCAACCACTAAAAACATCATGACAATAGTGAATAACGTTAGGTTACCCACCAGTGTTGAAGCAGCCGCCAATGCTTGGGCCGACATGCCCGCCAGCGTGGTAATTAATAACCCCAAGGCAAGCGCTGCAGCGACCAAATAAGCCAGCACCACGGGTTGCCAGAGTTTTAAGCGCTGTACGAGTGCAACCGCGAGTAGCCCTGCCAGACTGGAAGCGCTGGTGGCCAGCAGAATCGGTAGAAAGACCAGGGTAGGCTCTGCCGCGCCTTGCTGAGCACGATAAATGAAGATCGTGACAGGTAGCAGCGTCAGTGATGAGGTGTTGAGTACTAAAAACAGGATTTGTGCGTTGCTGGCGGTATCGCGGCTCGGGTTGAGACTCTGCAGCGATTGCATGGCTTTAATGCCAATCGGTGTGGCAGCGTTATCTAAGCCTAAGATGTTAGCCGCAAAGTTCATGCTAATTAGCCCCATGGCTGGGTGATTACGGGGCACTTCTGGCATTAGGCGGGAAAACAGTGGGTCAAGCACACGGCCTAGTAAGCGAATCATGCCTGCCTTTTCGGCAATCGAAAGAAAGCCCAGCCAAAGCGTCATCGTGCCTAGTAGCACTAAAATAATATCCACGCTGACGCTTGCCATATCGAACAGCGACTGCACTAAGCGAGCAAAAACCTCGCTATCGCCACCGACTAACCACTGCCACAACGAGGCTGCAAACGCAGCAATGAAAAAGCTTAACCAAATTCCGTTTAGCATGGTGGGCAGGCATCCTGGGCAGTGAGGCAGTTGTATTTTTATAACGCTGCTTATCCTACCCAATGATTGCCTGCAATCGCTAACCCGAAAGCGAAAGAAAAAACAGAATCAGTGGTGGAGAGAGTAGTGACAGGATAAATCCGCTGACCACTGCAATAGGGACACAGGCCACACCGCCGTGCTGCTGGATCACTGGTAAGGTGAAGTCCATCGACGTAGC
>NZ_JABUZF010000268.1:56512-57197 GCF_014897885.1 Halomonas sp. 3D7M
GCTAGCGCGGTGTGGCGGTGGATAACGAGAGGAATCAGAATAAAGGCCAGCAGTTCGCGCGTAAGGTCGTTGAAAAACGCCACGCCGCCCATTAACGGACCAAGTTGGTCGCCAATCAAAATAGCCGAAAGCGAATACCAGCCAAAGCCAGATGCCATGGCTAAGCCTTCATTCCAACTAAGTGAGAGAAGCGGGGCGGCTAACAAGCCAGCCAGTAGCGAGCTCAGCGCAAGGGTGACCGCGATGGCAAGTCCTAGGCGATTCAGCAAAATTTGTTTAAGTGGCATGCCGGAATTGCGTAGCTGGCAGCCAATCAGCATCAATAGTGCGTATAGCACCCACTCTGCCAGCCAGTCGGCGGTGGTAAACAGCGTTTCCCCAATGATAGGGCCAATTAGCAAACCAAATGCCACGCCAGCAGCCACCACACCTACCAACATGAGTGAACCCTGCATAGCCGCCAGTTTGCTAGTAGGAGCGTTCTTCACCACTGGTGAATTACCGGCCTTCAAAGCCACTTGGCGAGATAGCCACCACAGTGCACCCAAGTTGAGCACGGTAGTAATGCTAAACAGCAGCAGCGCGTTACCGCCTAATCTTGAAAGCTGGCTGCCCAGGTTTTCAAGGCCCGCAAGACTTACCCCCATCAATAATAGAATCAAATAAACCGAGCCATTAACGGCTC
>NZ_JABUZF010000268.1:57227-59157 GCF_014897885.1 Halomonas sp. 3D7M
TCAGTAAGCGGGTAGAACGAACGCGTACTAAGTAGCCTAACAAGAGAGGCAATAAAACAATCAGTAATCCAGAAAGCATTTAAGGTGCGTTACCCCCAGCGGGGTTGAATTGAGTCATGGTGAGGTAAGTCTGCCGACGCCCCTCTTTTCGATATTCTGCCGAGAGGATTAGTCCTGGCCAATCTGGGTGGAAATTAATGTGTAGATATCGGTCGGGCTTTTCTTTATCAATCAGCGTGACGCGCGTGGTTTCGAACTCACCGGCGGGAACGGAAATGATGTTGGGCTCGTTGATATTCTGTTGATCGACATAGTACTGAAAGTGTTCGTCACGTCCGCGGTGATCAACAAACTCGATATCACAGGGGGTGCTCACCATGCAGCCTTCATGACCCGCTCGTCGGGAAAGGTCAAATAGAGCGGCCTGGCGATCAAGCGAGCTAATATCACTTTCGTTGAGCTGGTAACTGTCGCCGACACCCAGCAGCGAATAACTGCTGTTATAGAGCAAAGAGCGAGTCGTAGTATCGTCTATCGAAAAGCGGCTACGCTCCTCGCCACGGGCAATCGCGACAGCAAAATGCATATTACTTAACCAGTGAAGCCCCTCATTACTGAGCGTATGGGTAATGGTTGCGCCGGGCCAGCCGCGTATTTCTAAACGGTATTGGGCCTGGAAGGGGTGTGGGGCCTGCAGAGTTTGCTCACCTTGTGGAGTATCTGCTGTTGCTAAGCCGCACAGGGAAAACAGGCAAGCGCCCAACATTGCGCTCGCAGACTTAGGGTGTCTGATGTCTCTTGTAACATAACGCAAAGGCCCTTCCTCCTTCTCGAGTGTTTTCCTAAGAGCCTTTAGCTAGCGCTTGGTTCCCCGTGCAGTATAGCGTGCGTATGGCTAAGCGTCAGTAGCCTGCTCCTGGGTTAATCGTTGCTAACGATTCACCCGCTTCAAATGCCTTAATATACGCAATGACTTGATCAATGGCGTCATTAAGTGGTGTAGGCGCTGCCATATGAGGCGTTACTACCACGCTCGGATGTTGCCAAAGGGGGTGGTTGGTTGGAAGAGGCTCTTCACAGAAAACGTCTAGCAGGGCACCACGTAGATGTCCTGGCTTATTCGTTTCACCGAGCGCATCGAGCAACGCCTGTTCATCGATTAGGCTGCCGCGACCGGGGTTAATAACACTGGCACCTTCGGGTAATTTCGCTAGCCGTTCGGCGTTAAGAATGCCTTCCGTAGCCGCGGTATCTGGCAAAATAGTGACTAAGCTCTGCACTTGGCCAAGCAGTTCATCAAGCCCTTCATCGCCATGCAGGCAGCGTACGCCGCTAATCTGTTTAGGTGAGCGGCTCCAGCCAAGTACGGGGAACCCTGCTTGCGACAAGTGAGTGGCTACGTAACTGCCGATTGCGCCAAGGCCTAATACGCCAACTGGCCACTGTGTTTTTTCAGGCACGGCTTGGGGCTTCCAAGTAGCGCTCTGCTGTTGAGTGGCGTAGCGATCCATGCTGCGGTAGAAGTGCAGTACGCCATATAGCACGTAATCTGCCATGAGTTCGCCCATGCCAGCATCACGTAATTTCACGATAGGAACATCACTTGGAAGGCCGGGTGTTTTCAGTAAGTAATCAACACCCGCACCCAGGTTGATAATGCCTTTGAGCTGGTCTTGTTCCTGCAGTAAATGTTCTGGGGCTTTCCAAACGGCAAGGTAGTCGGCGTTTTTGCGTTCATCTTCAGGCGCGTCACTTGTCAATACAGTGGCCTGGGGCAATGCTTTTTCAAGTGCGGCTTGCCACTGGGCTGAATCATCAATATGGATGACTACTTTCATTTTTCCTCCTGACTACATGTTAACTATGGTTACGCTACCACGGCTTACCACAATTTTTGTCATAAAGGCTTTGACCGGCAACCAAGGGTCGG
>NZ_JABUZF010000268.1:59185-63624 GCF_014897885.1 Halomonas sp. 3D7M
CTAGTATCGCCCTAAGACGACATTGGCAGGCCTACTGCGGGGGGGGCCAGGGCGATCCTGTGGCCCAGCGTGCCTAATTTACAATAGATAGCGCTGGTTCTTAGTGATCTTTGATGGCGAGTTGCCCGATGACTGAGGTTTCCCTGCCCTTCACACGTGAAGAGTACGCTAATCGGCTTTGGAAAGTGCGCGCAGAGATGGCGGGCCGTGGTATTGACGTTCTGATCGTCAGTGATCCTTCCAATATGGCGTGGTTGACTGGCTACGACGGCTGGTCATTTTATGTTCATCAATGCGTATTGGTGGGCCTTGAAGGCGAACCTGTATGGTTTGGCCGCCGTATGGATGCCAACGGCGCGCTGCGCACCTGCTGGATAGACCCCGATAATATTACCTACTATCCGGATTACTATGTTCAAAATCCGGATATGCATCCAATGGAGTATCTTGCCCAATCGATTATGCCCGACCGTGGCTGGCATACCGGTGTGGTGGGCATGGAGATGGATAACTACTACTTCTCTGCTAAAGCCTATCAAAGCCTTTTGCGTGAGCTTCCTCATGCGCGTTTCATGGATGCCAACGCACTCGTTAACTGGTGCCGAGCGATTAAGTCGCCGCAAGAAATAGCTTATATGCGTGTGGCAGCAAAAATTGTTGAAGGGATGCACACGCGTATTTTGGAGGTTATTGAGCCCGGGCTGCCCAAAAGTAAGCTGGTGTCGGAAATTTACCGCGTCGGCATCGAAGGGTTTATCGACGAGAATGGCAAAGTGTTTGGCGGCGATTACCCCGCCATTGTGCCGATGTTGCCAACCGGTAAAGACGCTGCTGCGCCGCACCTTACCTGGGACGACACGCCATTTCGTAAAGGTGAAGGCACGTTCTTCGAAATTGCTGGGGTCTTCAAGCGCTACCACGCGCCGATGTCGCGCACCGTATTTTTAGGTACGCCGCCAACCGACTTTATTCGTGCTGAATCTGCTTTGTTGGAAGGCATTGAGAGTGGCTTGGCCGTGGCTAAGCCGGGCAATCGTACGGCGGATATTGCCATGGCGCTGGGTGCGGCGATGGATAAATACGGTTTTGACCGTGGCGGCGCACGCTGTGGTTATCCGATTGGTATCTCGTACCCGCCGGACTGGGGCGAGCGCACGATGAGCTTGCGCCCCTCTGACGAAACTATTCTTCAGCCCGGAATGACATTTCACTTCATGCCTGGCCTCTGGGTAGAAGACTGGGGACTGGAAATTACCGAAAGCATTCTGATTACTGAAAATGGCTGTGAAACCCTGGCCAATTTTCCGCGCCAGCTGTTTGTTAAGTAGCTGTCTATACAATACAAGGGACATACAATGACGCTTCAACCGAACCAACTGCGGCCTAGCCCTATTTCCGCCACCGTTGATTTCGACGCCGATGGCGTACAGCACGGCTTTTTAAAACTGCCGATTTCCACCGATGAGTCTGCCTGGGGCGCGGTAATGATACCTATTACCGTGGTTAAAAATGGCGAAGGCTCCACGGCGTTATTAACGGGTGGGAATCATGGCGATGAATACGAAGGCATAACGTCGTTGTTGAAGCTTTCTTCCACGTTGAAAGCGGAAGAGGTGAGCGGGCGAGTAATTATCGTACCGTGTATGAACACGCCAGCAGTCATGGCTGGAAAGCGCACGTCGCCGATGGATAAAGGCAACTTGAATCGTAGTTTTCCAGGGGACCCAAACGGCACCGTAACGTCGCAAATCGCTGATTATTTTACCCGCGCGCTGGTTCCGATTAGTGATGTAGTACTCGATTTGCACTCTGGTGGCCGCACGCTGGATATTTTGCCGTTCGGCGCTTCTCACGTTTTAGACGATAAGTCTCAACAGCAGGCGGCGTTAGAAGGCGCTAAAGCGTTCGGTGCTCCCTATGCGATGGTGATGTTTGAGCTAGATGCGGAAAAGCTGTTCGATACTGCCTGTGAGCGCCAGGGCAAAGTGTTTGTGGCCACTGAACTTGGCGGCGGCGGCACGTCCACGCCGCAAAGCATTGCGATTGCTGAGCGCGGTGTACGCAATTTTTTGATCCATTACGGTTTGGTGCAAGGCAAAGTGGAAATGCCCGAGGTTGGGCAAATGTACCTCGATATGCCTGATGCCAGCTGCTACGTGCAAAGCCAGCATTCTGGGGTGTTGGAGCTGTTAGTGGCGTTGGGTGATGAGGTGAAAAAAGGCCAAACCATTGCCTATGTTTACGATATGACCCGCAGCGGTACCGCTCCTGTGGCTTACAAAGCGGAACGTGACGGCATCTTAATGGCTCGCCGTGCGCCATCGTTAATCAATATGGGGGACACCCTGGCGGTGATTGCCGATGTTGTTGAACGCCTGGAGGCGTGACAACCCGCATGATGAAATTGGACCGTTATGATTTAAAAATTCTCGATATTCTCTCTCGGGATGGACGAATCACTAAGTCGAAGTTGGCGGAAGCCATCAATCTCTCGGTGAGTCCCTGTTGGGAGCGAGTTAAACGTCTGGAAAATGCGGGCGTTATCGAAGGATATACCGCGCGCATTAATGCCGATGTATTAGTGCCGCGCAACTCCGTGTGGGTGCAGATCGAGCTCAAACAGCACAATGCTGAAAGCTTTTCCCGCTTTGAAGCATTAGTCATGCAAACGCCAGACGCCACAGAGTGCGTGGCGGTAGGTGGCGGTGTGGATTATCTGGTGAAGTTTGAAGTGTTTTCCATCGACAGTTATCAACGCTTGATCGATAGTTGGTTAGTCTCGGACGTGGGAATAGAGCGTTATTTCACCTATATCGTGACCAAATCGGTTAAGCGGACCGAGCTAGGTATTGGATCAAACGACTTTCTGTAATATTGGCCTGTGTAAATCGATCTATCTAAATCGAATTTAACAATTTATCCAGGTGTTTGATCAACGCTATTTCAGCGTTTCATTGGCTTAACATGAAAATTAATGCCACTCACCACTAGCTTAGTGAAAGACATCCATAGAAGTTAATTTACTAAGCGGAAACAGTCAGATCGCCTGACGCAGAGAGAAGCTAATGTCATATTTCACCATTGCCGGTGTTCAAATGCATGCCCTGCACCATGGCGACAATACCGAGGCTATGCGCCATCGGATCGATGCGCTAATGAATCGTTTTCCTCAGGTTCAAATGGTGCTGTTCAGCGAATTAATGCCGATGGGAGCTTCGCCGCTCCACGCTCAAACGTTGCCCAGCGATACCGAAGCATTTTTTTGCCAATTGGCTGCGCAACACCGCATCTGGTTAATTCCGGGATCAATGTTCGAGCAAGTCGGCGAGCATACTTACAATACCTTGGTAGTGATTAACCCTCTGGGCCAAGTTGTAACGCGTTATCGTAAGATGTTTCCGTTCCGGCCTTACGAAGCTGGCGTCGAGGGCGGCAGTGAATTTGTGGTCTTCGATGTGCCAACGATAGGCCGCTTTGGCGTTTCTATTTGTTATGACATGTGGTTTCCCGAAACGACTCGTACCCTGGCTTCAATGGGGGCCGAAGTCATTCTCCACCCCACGATGACGGATACCATTGACCGAGATATTGAGCTGTCAATTGCCCGCACCAATGCGGCGATCAACCAGTGTTACTTCTTCGATATCAATGGCGCTGGCGCGTTGGGGAATGGCCGCTCTATCGTCGTTGGCCCCTCTGGCGATGTGATCCATCAAGCGGGTATTGGTGAAGAAGTCATACCCATCGAAATTGACCTCAACCGCGTCCGCCGCGAGCGCGAAACAGGGTTGCGCGGTTTGGGCCAGCCACTGAAAAGTTTCCGTGACCGTGAAGTCGATTTTTCGCTATACCGTAGCGAAAACGGATCTTCCCCTTTCCTTGACACCTTAGGACCACTTGCTAAACCAGTACGTACCGACCAAGACATTTTTTAGGAGCCTATTTGGCTTGACCCATCATCACAAGAAGAATGGATTTCGCGCCAAGCTGGATGATCAATTTAGGCGAATATCGCGATATTTAGCGAAACTCCTAGGCAGCACTAGTTCAACACGGCCTTCAGTACGTGTCATACAAGGAGCGAAAACAATGAATAAAATAACGTCCATTGCAGATGTCCGTAGATATTTTCTAAACAATAAAGAGCCGGTTTACTTTATTTCTGCGACGAACTTCAATCTTCTGGGTATCGGTGATTGGGTCGGTAGCTTCCGTCACATTAACTATATTGACTGCTTTGAAGGCAAGCAGCGTAATGTCTTCGTGCCTAAACAGAAGTTTCCCCGCGACTTCGAGAGCATTGAGGATATTAATAACTATCTGCTTGAGCACAAAGAAGTCATTGATTTCATTCAATCACGAGCCAATGGCGAAAGCGCTGGGGTGGCAGCGTTTTTAATGTTCGATGAGCACACCGAAGAAATTTGTGAGCAGTTGGG
>NZ_JABUZF010000268.1:63652-71279 GCF_014897885.1 Halomonas sp. 3D7M
GTTGCCTTCCCTCCCGCCGAACTGCGCAAGCGGATGGATAATAAGATTGAGACGGTGCGTATTGGCAATAAAGCGGGCGTGCCCAGCGTGCCCAACGTGCTGGCCAGGGTAGGCAGTTATCAGGAGCTTCTAGAGGTCAGCGAGTCGCTCGGTAACGATTTAGTGGTACAGACCGCGTTTGGCGATTCTGGTCATACCACCTTCTTTATTGCCAGTGAAGAAGACTATTACAAGCATGCTGAAGAGATCGAAGCCGAACCCGAGGTCAAGATCATGAAGCGCATCAACTGTCGCGGCTCGGCGATAGAAGCTTGTGCCACGCGTTGCGGTACGGTCGTTGGCCCGTTGATGACAGAGCTTGTAGGCTTCAAATCCTTGACTCCTTATAAGGGCGGTTGGTGTGGCAACGAAATGTTCGCCGGCGCCTTTAGTCAGGAAGTGCGTGATTTAGCGCGCGAGTACACCTTTAAGTTTGGTGAGGCACTGCGCGAAGAGGGTTATCGAGGCTATTTTGAACTCGATTTCCTGATTGATATGGATACCCATGAAGTGTATCTGGGTGAACTTAACCCCCGTGTGACAGGAGCAAGCTCTCTGACGAATGTGGCGGCTTTTGCTCATTCTGATATTCCACTGTTCCTGTTTCACCTGCTTGAATTTTCGGATGTCGATTTTGACCTGGACATCAATGATATCAATGAGCGTTGGGCGCACCCTGAAAGTGTCGACAGCTGGAGCCAGCTGGTTATCAAGCATACCGATGAAAGCGTTGACCTGTTAACGGAAGCGCCTACTACCGGCGTATGGCGCATGAATGCTCAGGGCGAAATTGCTTATGATCATTATAGCTATCACCCCCACGCGGCAGAGAACGAGCATGAAGCCTTTTTTCTGCGCATTAGTGGCGCAGGAGACTTCCGGTATGAAGGGGCCGACCTGGGTATTTTGATCACCCGGGGGCGGTTAATGGATGATGACTTCCAACTGAATGAGCGTGCCAAGGCTTGGATAGACGGCATCCGTGGTCAGTACACCGGACAGGCGTTGCAAGACCCAGTGGTGGAGGAAGTTGCCGTCAGCCATGCTATCGGCGGTGGCAACTTCAAAATTCTTTAACCATGGACAGCAACTTTGTTGCAGGCCGAGCGCCTGGTGTGGAGCTGGACAAAGCCTTGACGTTTCGCACCGTGCATGAAGAGGTGGCGGGGCCAAAATGGCAGTCGTTGTTCCATTACCACTGGCCTGCCTATGAGCCCTGGTATCTGGCCGAAGGTGAGCGTGAGCGTCCCTCTTATCTGGAGTGTCATAACGCCTTACGCAAGCACATGCCCGAATTGCTGGCGACTTACCGCACGCTGTGTGAAGTAGCCGGTGGCGGGGATCTTTCGTCACGGCTACTGAGTTTGTATCGTCCGCCGCCGTATATTACCGGTTGCTCACAGGCGGTACTAGCAAGGCCGACGTCAACTGTGCTGGCACGCAACTATGATTACCCACCGGAGTTGTGCGAGGGCTCCATTCTCTACACCCGCTGGAATCAGCGCCGTGTTATCGCCATGTCTGATTGCCTGTGGGGCGTGCTAGACGGGATGAACGATTCTGGGCTTGCTGTTTCTCTGGCCTTTGGTGGGCGCAAGGTGGTGGGGGATGGCTTTGGTGCGCCGGTTATTCTTCGCTACATTCTCGAATTTTGCGATACCGTGCCCGAAGCTGCTGCGGTACTTGCGAGAGTGCCTACCCATATGGCCTACAACATTACCGTGGCAGATGCTTCAGGGCGTTATGTCACGGCGATGATTGCACCGGATCGCCGCGCCAGCATTCGGCGGGTGGCGGTGGCTACCAATCATCAAAAGAAAATCGAATGGTATGCCCATGCGCTGGCCTCTGAAACCTTGATTCGCGAGCGTCAGCTCTCGATTCTGGTGGATGACGACGCCACCACTGAAGAGCGACTAATTTCGGCTTTTTCCGCTCCCCCTTTGTTTCGCCATGACTATCGGCGTGGCCTGGGCACAGTGTATACCGCGGTATATCGCACTAAGGAAAGGCTTACCCAGTTTCGCTGGCCCGGTAGAGTATTAGATTTGAGCTTCGATGTGTTTCCTGAAGAGCAAATTACCGTGCGCTATGGCTCCCGCGGGCTGTCCGGCTGATTTAGTACTGTTGCTGAGGCAAGTGTCTTGTCCAGATAAATACCTAAAAAGGATGGGTGTCGTCATGCAAGAGAATAATCCAACCGAAACTTCCTACACCGCCCTGGGTTTTTATCACAAAATTTCCCAACTTCGTGCTGATACCTGGAATGAGCTTAAACGTGATTTGGGAATTTTGACGCGCCTTAAAGAAGAGGATCGCGCCAAAAACTTGATTAAAGCTATCGACATCAAGTTGACACGCTTAGAGATCATTGAGGACTACCACGCATTTCCATCTAAAGAGGATTTTCGCCACCTTTGGACGCTATTTAATCGCGGTGAATATGCGCTGTTGGATAAAGTCGTTAAGCGTTTGGTAAGGGCGTTGATCAGTGAGTCCTATCGTCGACGGCATGTAGATCTTTCTGAGACGGATGCGGGTGCTGAAGACATGGAGGCTTTGGACGCCCTTAATCAACTTCGCCGCGGGCACCCGGCTTCCAATAGCTCGGCGCAACCTTACTTTGAACTGCTGATCGTAGATAATCTTTCTAACCAGGAAGAAGATGTGGTGCGTGAAGCATTTCATAACATGCGCCGACCTGAAGATCGCTTTGTTTACGATGTTGTAACGGTAAAAAGCTTTGAAGATGCGTTGATTGCAATATTGGTGAATCCTAATATACAAGCATGTCTGATTCGCTACGAGTTTCCGTATAAGTCCAAGTATAACCTCAGTGCTTTGCGTAATTATCTGGAAGGTCTCTCAGAAAATGAGTTGGAGCACCATAGCGAAGCTGATCGCAGTATCCTGCTGAGTTCGATGATTCATGAGTTGCGCCCAGAAATTGATCAATTTCTGGTGACGAGTGGTGATGTTGAAGCTACGGCAAGCCGAGATATTAAGCACTTCAACCGTATCTTCTACCGCGAAACGGATTACATCGAGCAGCATCATACGATTCTACGCGCCATTGATAATCGCTATCGCACACCGTTTTTTGATGCTCTGCGTGAATATAGTAGAAAACCCACTGGGGTATTTCATGCCATGCCCATTTCCAGGGGCAAGTCGGTGACTCGATCCCACTGGGCAGGGCACATGATCGACTTCTACGGCATTAATATTTTTCTGGCAGAAACATCCGCAACATCGGGGGGGCTAGACTCGCTGTTGCAACCGTTTGGGCCAATCAAAAAGGCGCAAGAGTACGCTGCCCGCGCCTTTGGAGCTCGTCGTAGCTTCTTTGTGACTAATGGTACGTCCACTGCCAATAAGATTGTGGTGCAGGCGCTGATTAAGCCGCGAGACATTGTGTTGATCGATCGTGACTGTCACAAGTCGCATCATTACGGCATGGTGCTAGCTGGGGCACATGTCAGTTATTTAGACTCCTATCCGCTTGATGATTATTCCATGTACGGTGCGGTGCCGCTGCATGAAATCAAGAAAACGCTGCTGTCCTACAAGCGTTCCGGACAATTGCACAAAGTTAAGATGTTGTTGCTGACCAACTGCACCTTCGATGGCATCGTCTATAACGTGCGCTGGGTGATGGAAGAGTGCTTAGCGATTAAACCAGATCTGGTTTTTCTTTGGGATGAAGCATGGTTTGCCTTCGCTGGTTTTAACCCGACGTATCGGCCACGTACCGCTATGAACACGGCACGTACATTGCGGGATCGTTACCGCAGTGAGAGTTATCGGGAAGAGTATGCGGCTTGGAAAGCCGAGTTCGATAAGCTCGATCCAGAAGATGACGCTACATGGCTTGACCAGCGACTGATGCCCGACCCAGACGAGGTACGCATTCGCACCTATGCAACCCATTCAACCCATAAAACGCTGACCTCGTTACGCCAAGGCTCCATGATTCACGTGTGGGATCAGGATTTTCGCCAGAAAGTGGAGGCTTCTTTCCATGAAGCCTACATGACTCACACCTCTACCTCGCCCAATTATCAGATTGTGGCATCGCTGGATGTGGGAAGAATGCAGGCGGAAATGGAAGGTTTCGAACTGGTACATGCCCAGGTAGAGACAGCGCTTTCGCTTCGCGAACAGCTCTACACCCACCCATTACTGCAGAAATATTTCCGCGTATTAAAAAATAGCGACATGGTGCCTGAAGCCTACCGCGAGTCGGGTGTAGAGTCCTATTACGACCCGGTGACAGGGTGGAATAAGATGGAGGAAGCCTGGGCGCGAGACGAGTTTGTGGTTGACCCTACCCGTGTCACGATTGCCATCGGTAATACAGGCGTTGACGGTGATACCTTTAAAAATGAATACCTGATGAATAAGTACGGGGTTCAGATCAACAAGACTTCCCGCAACACCGTACTGTTTATGACCAATATCGGCACGACACGGGGCTCTATTGCCTACTTATTGGATGTGCTGATCAAGTTGGCGAAAGAGTTCGAATATCGCTTGGAAGACAGTAGCCGCCCTGAGCGCAAAATCATCGAGAATCAGGTGCATTCGCTGAATCATGATTTGCCGCCACTACCTGACTTCAGTCGTTTCCACGACGCCTTCCGGCCGAATCCTGATACGCCCCAGGGTGATATTCGTTGTGCTTACTTTCTGAGTTACGACGAAGAGAATACTGAGTACTTACGCTTCGATAATGGCAAGTTGCAGTCGCAAATGCGTGCTGGACGCGATGTTGTATCGGCAAGTTTTGTCATCCCTTATCCGCCAGGATTTCCGGTATTAGTGCCAGGACAGGTCATCAGCGAAGAAATTTTAGCCTTTCTGCAGGCGCTGGATGTCACTGAGATCCATGGCTATCGGCCGGAGTTAGGGCTAGTGGTGTTTACTGAGGAGGCTCTGATTAACCCCGCCGCAGGTTAAATGCAGCAGATTAAATAGAGGCGCTGCCAAAAAAAATCACTATAAAGCATGCTTTCACAAAAAAAGCGCCGGAATTATCCGGCGCTTTCAAAAACACTTCGTGCGGTATCTCCCTTACGCTAGACACACTGAAACAGCCCATCGAGACGTTGGGCTGTAGACCGATTTTTTAGCAACATTTTCTGTGCAACGGTTTGTCGCCAGCGATTGGCTTCACCGTCACTGGCTGCAACCTGGGGAGGTGCCCATGACCACACTATCGACCACGCTCACTAAGCGCTTGGAAGATCCGCGTCTGTTCCGTCAGTACGCCTACGTAGACGGTAAATGGACCCATGGTGACGGCGGCCGCGAAGAAGCGGTGTATGACCCGGCGACCAATGAAGCCATTGGCCACATTCCCTTGCTGGAAGCTGAGCAAATTACCGCTGCCGTAGATGCTGCTGAAACTGCCTTTGTACAGTGGCGTGCCCTACGCGCTGACGAGCGCTGCGAGCGCTTGCTGGCTTGGTACGATTTGATTCAAGCCAATCGTGAAGACCTAGCCACCATCATGACGTTGGAGCAGGGCAAGCCGCTGCCGGATGCCCGTGGCGAAGTAGAGTACGGTGCCAGTTTCGTGCGTTGGTTCGCTGAAGAGGGGAAACGCACCTACGGTGAAACCATTCCTAGCCATATTCCCAATGCATCACTGGGCACCATTAAAGAGCCGGTAGGCATTGCGGCGATGATTACGCCGTGGAACTTCCCGCTGGCCATGATTACCCGCAAGGCTGCAGCGGCGTTGGCCGCTGGATGTCCGGTGATCATCAAGCCTGCCAATGAAACGCCGTTCTCGGCGCTGGCGCTGGCGGAGCTTGCCGAGCGGGCAGGTATTCCGGAAGGTATTTTTAACGTCGTGCTGGGTGATCCTGCAGAAGTCTCTAAAATTTTGTGCAGCGAGCCGCGTATCCGAGCGCTCTCTTTCACGGGTTCTACCCGTGTTGGCCGCTTGTTGATTGAACAGAGCGCAAATACGGTTAAACGGCTATCGCTGGAGTTAGGTGGCAACGCGCCGTTTATCGTTGGTCCGGATATGGATCCCAAAGAGGCAGCCTATGCTGCAGTCTCGGCCAAGTTTCAAACGGCTGGGCAAGATTGCTTAGCCGCCAACCGCATTTTGGTTCACGAATCTATCCACGATGCGTTCGTTGAGCAATTTACCGAGCGTATGGCGGCACTTACCGTGGGTAACGGATTGCACGGTGAAGTTGACCTTGGCCCGCTGATTCATCGCCAGGCAGTCGAAAAAGCAGCATCGATTGTTGATGATGCGATTTCCAAAGGTGCCACGATGATTGCTGGTGACCAGAGCCAAGCACCGGGCGATAACTTCTTTATGCCAGTGCTGTTGACCAACGTAACACCGCAAATGAAAGTCTGGCGTGAAGAGAACTTTGCCCCGGTGGCCGGTATTACCGCTTATAGTACCGATGACGAAGTTATTGAAATGGCCAATGACACCGAATACGGCTTAGCGGCCTATATCTATACCCATGATATTCGCCGCATCTGGAAGTTAATGCGGGCGTTGGAGTACGGCATGGTTAGCGTCAACTCCGTGAAAATGACTGGCCCACCGGTACCTTTTGGTGGCGTGAAACAGTCCGGCCTTGGACGTGAAGGCGGCGCTACCGGTATCGATGAGTATTTAGAAACGAAGTACTACTGCCTTGGGGCATTAGGTTCAGTATCGGGAAGTTGATGTTTAATCGGTTTTATTAATTTAAGCATCCTCCCCACACGGTGGGGAGGGACTGTATAGAGAGAACGTTATGAGCTTGCATCAGGATCTGATCGAACGCGACCGTAAAGTCACTTTTCACGCCTCTACGCACCTGCGCGACTTCGCCCACGGCGATTTGCCGGGTCGTGTTATCACTGGCGGTAAAGGTATTAATATCGTAGATAAAGATGGCCGTGAGTTTATCGACGGCTTTGCGGGCCTTTACTGCGTCAATATCGGCTATGGCCGCACTGAAGTTGCTGAAGCGATCTATAAGCAAGCGCTAGAGCTTTCTTATTACCACACCTATGTAGGCCACTCGAACGAGCCGCAGATTGAGCTTTCTGAGCGTATTCTGAAAATCGCTGGCATGAACATGTCCAAGGTGTATTACGGCATGTCAGGCTCTGATGCGAATGAAACACAGCTCAAAATAGTACGTTACTACAACAACGTGCTGGGGCGTCCGCAGAAGAAAAAAGTGATCTCGCGTATGCGTGGTTACCACGGTTCCGGCATCGCCTCTGGTTCGCTAACCGGTCTTAAAGCGTTCCACGACCATTTTGACCTGCCAATCGACACCATTCGCCACACTGAAGCGCCGCACTACTATCTGCGCGCGGCAGAACAGCACGGTATGACAGAACTTGAGTTTTCTGCCTACTGTGCCGAGAAATTAGAGGCAATGATTCTGGAAGAAGGCCCCGACACCGTCGCAGCATTTATCGGTGAGCCGGTGCTGGGTACCGGTGGTATCGTACCGCCGCCAGAAGGCTATTGGGATGCGATTCAAGCAGTGCTGAACAAGTATGACGTGCTATTGATAGCCGACGAAGTCGTGTGTGGCTTTGGCCGTACCGGCTC
>NZ_JABUZF010000268.1:71331-71944 GCF_014897885.1 Halomonas sp. 3D7M
AGCCTGATTTGGTCACCATTGCTAAAGGGCTAACCAGCGCGTACCAGCCGCTTTCTGGCGTGATTGTTGGCGACAAAGTATGGAAAGTGCTTGAGCAGGGTACTGGCGAGTTTGGTCCTATCGGTCATGGCTGGACCTATTCAGGTCACGCACTAGGCTGTGCCGCAGGCCTTGCCAATTTGGATATTATCGAGCGCGAAAACCTAGTGGGTAACTCTGCTGAAACTGGCGGCTACTTCCAGCAGCAGCTCAAGGCCACCTTTGAAGGTCACCCGTTGCTTGGCGACGTACGCGGTGTTGGCCTAATGGCCGCTCTAGAGTTCTCACCAGACGCCAAACAGCGCCTGCATTTCGACCCGGCGTTGAAAGTTGGCCCGCGTGTTGCAGCAGCGGCAATGGAAGAAAACCTGATCGCCCGTGCGATGCCTCAAGGCGATATTCTAGGCTTTGCACCGCCACTGACCATTAACCGTGGTGAAGTTGACGAAATGATTGGTCGCGCCAAGCGTGCCATTGATCGCGTGACGGATGAGCTGGTGCGTTCCGGTGATCTTAAAACTGGTGAGCAAGAAGCGGCCTTTACGATTTAATAGCGCTTAACGCTCCCCAAACG
>NZ_JABUZF010000268.1:72001-85416 GCF_014897885.1 Halomonas sp. 3D7M
AGGGCAGCTATGCTAAATGCATGAGATCACCTATCTCCCACCATTATCCGACCCATCAGGCTAGGAGTTATCATGCAACCGGTACTTGCTTTTGATGTATACGGCACGCTCATTGATACCCAAGGGGTAACGGTTGAGCTGGAGCGCCGCCTCAGTGACGCAGCCATCGCTGGGGATTTTGCTAAGCGCTGGCGGGAAAAACAGCTGGAATACAGCTTTCGCCATGGTTTGATGGGAGCCTATGTGCCGTTTTCGGAGTGTATCCGGGAGGCATTAGTGTTCACTGATCGTGCGATGCAAAGCGGTCTTTCTGATAATGACCATGACCACTTAATGGCGGTTTATGCAGAGTTACCTGCATTCCCAGATGTGCTGCCTGCCCTAGATCAACTACGTGATGCTGGAATTCGCTGCGTGGCGTTTTCTAACGGCACTCAAGAAGCTGTCACTAAGCTACTGGCCCGCGCAGGCGTGGAAAACCACATGGATGCGGTGGTAAGTGTTGATGACGTTAAGCGCTTCAAGCCTGATCCTGCGGTATACGCTTACTTACGCGCATGTTTAGAAGCACGCCCAGAACATACCTGGCTGATTTCCAGTAATCCTTTTGATGTGATTGGAGCAACGCATGCAGGTTTACATAGCGCCTGGGTGCGCCGTCACCCTGATGCGCCCTTCGACCCCTGGGGAGGAGAGCCGGATATGACAGTGCCTGATTTGGAAATGCTGGCTGAACGAATGAGCCGTTAGGTTGTTAACCCACACCGACAAGCCGCATAATGATGCCAACTTAATCGCTTAGGATATGACCATGTCGGAAAAAATTTACTGTATCGCCAGCTTTAAGCCCAAAGCGGGAAAAGAAGAAGCGGTATTTAAAGCGCTGCAGTCTTTAGAGCCAAACACCCATCGCGAAGATGCTTGTATTCACTACACTGTGACTCGGCAAATCGACAATCCGTTTGCCCAGGGCACTAGCCACCCGATCGTGTTTCATGAAATCTGGGCCAGCCGAGAAGAGTTTGAAGCCCACTGTCAGCGCAAAGAGATACAAGATTTTTTCGCTAAGCACGTCGAGTCACCCGACGGCGATATTGAAGATGCCAACGTGTGTGTTTATACCGACGAGCCGTGGAATTTCGACGCTCCCAAGGTGTGAAAAGCAGTAACGGTGTAGAATAAGTAAGCGTTGTACCTAGATGACGGAGCCAACATGACTGAAAAGAAAATGAACGTCGAAAGCTTTAACTTGGACCATACCAAGGTAAAAGCACCTTACGTGCGTTTGGCCGATATTAAAGAAGGCCAAAATGGCGACCGTATCCACAAGTATGATCTGCGTATTTGTCAGCCCAACAAAGAGCACATGGAGATGCCTGCGCTGCACTCCCTGGAGCATCTGATGGCTGAAATGTCGCGTAATCACACCGATAAAGTGGTTGATATCAGCCCGATGGGTTGCCAAACCGGTTTTTATATCGCGATGATTAACCACGACGATTATGACGGCGTGCTAAGCATTATCGAGCAAACGCTCAACGATGTGCTGACTGCCACGGAAGTACCCGCCTGTAATGAGATGCAGTGCGGCTGGGCCGCCAGTCACAGCCTGGAAGGTGCCCAAGCGCTAGCCAAAGGCTTGCTGGCTAAGCGCAGTGAGTGGACTGACGTATTTGCTTAACCAGTAAATGAAAGCATGCAATATCAGCAATACGCCTCCTTACTGGGGGCGTTTTAGTGTTGGGTCATTAACCAATGGCAAACGCCCAATAACGTTAAGCATGGGGAAAAAAGGCATAGAACATCACTGCTCTATCAATAGAACAGTGATGTTTAAACAGTTTAAAATACGGCGGTTTGATTCAATCAGATTATTGCGTGGCTGAAAAATTCTCAGCAGCTGCTGCTAGTACGGCTAACGCTGACTCGGCGTCTTCAAACCCAAGACCTTCCATACCACCGTCAGGGCCTTTGTAATTCGCGAACCAGATATCAACAATCTGGCTAACACCAGGGAACTCACTATCGAGTTGCTGCATGCTTTCAATATGGGCAAACGGTGAATCCTGGGTAAGTACTGCCACCAGTTTGTCGTCTTGCTCGCCGTCGTCTAACATTTTTAAAACGCCAATAACACGTACATCAACGACTTCACCGCGCGGTAACGCTTGGCCTAAGACGATGACATCGAGTGGGTCACCGTCACCGCCTAGTTCTTTGGGCAGGGCAGTACCCGGAATGGCGCCATAATTGCCTGGATAACCCAGGTAATTTACAATGCGCGGCTCGCCGTCTTTATACTCCCAATAAACCGCGTTCGGGTCCTCTTTGCTAACTTCCCATTTGGCAGACGTGCCTGTGGGTATTTCGATAATGGCGTTGGCATAACCGTTGCTGTTAATGGCATCCATCGCCATTAAATCGTCATCACCGGCAATGGTGAAATCATCTTTTAGGGTCATGTCTGAGGTATAGGGCGTTGTGTCAGAAAAGGCTAGATTGCCTAATGACTCAGCATACGCCGTCGACGTTAACATCGAGATGCTTATTACACCTGCCAGCAGTAGTTTGTTATCCATGACCATTCCCGTAAGCGATTTAATTCGATAAATCCTATCAGGGGGGAGTGACGAATTAGTGACAGGGGTAAGTCGATCAAGCGGGGTCTATCGTTAGCAATAGCCGCTTTTGACCTGCCTCCAAAGAGGGGCTGCGGTGCACTAAGCCATGCTCTTCACAGCCCACCCAACCGCTGCCTTTTAGCAACGCGATATCACCGGCATGCAACCGCTGAATGGCGCTTGGGTCGCTGATAATCTCGGGGCGATCAGGTGTTGGCGCACCCAGCCCCGCGCGATTAAGCGCATTTTCAGGTAACCATTCGCTACCCGGGCCGACATAGGTGGTCACTAAACGTACCGGCAAGTTGTCGCAGTGAAAACGTGGGCACATCGCCGCTGTTAATAAGCGTAGACGAATGCCCACGGTATCGGTATCAAACAGGAATGCGATGGCTTCAGCAGCGGTTGCGATATCGTCAACCAGCGCATCTCCTGCTGAGGGCTCTGGTAGCTTGCGACGCAAGTCATTTTTAAAGTCATCTGTCGGGCTGCCAAGCCATGCGTACTGCCAGTCGCGCGATGTCTGGCTCTGTGCGTTTGCGCTAAGCGCCACATCGGCGGGCAGAGCGCGGTGCAGAATAGCGATGTTAATCTGCTCTTCAAATATACGCGGAAGCACGCTGATGTCGGTATCCAGTGCGGCGTGTTGTGGTAGTCGCCAAGAGACTGCTTGATGAGAGTGTGGAGTGGGCATGTAGGTCTCCTGTTACGTTTAGCAGTGCATTAGCATTGAGAAAGGTTAGGTCGCAGAGCTTTATTTGTTATGTTATAACGTTTTTATCAAAAGGAGTCTAACCATTGCAACCCGATATCACTCAGTCAGTAACTGCCAGAACAGACAGTGGCGCTGAATTCCCAGATGCAAAAAAAGCTGAGGAGGCTCTGCTGTTGGCCTCATCAGAGGACGAGTACATGAATGCCGCGCAGCTTGCTTTTTTTCGTCGGCGGCTTTTAAACGAGCGAGCGGAACTTGAAGCGCATTTAAGCGAGGTGAAAACGGCTATCGCCTCTCATGAGAGGGATAGCGACGAGGCTGACCAGGCCTCGTTTGAGGAGGAGCTGCGGTTGTCACTTCGCCAAGCAGATCGCGAAAGTCGGTTGATCACTAATATCGATGCAGCCTTACAGCGCATCGAAAATGGCGAATACGGCTTCTGTGAAGAAACTGGCGAGCCAATTGGTCTTCAACGGCTACTTTTTCGTCCCACGGCAAAGCTTTGCATTGAGGCAAAGGAGCGCCAGGAGCGTAAAGAGCACCATTTCCGCAAGGCACGGGGGGAGTGATGCAGTTCTCCACGCTGACACCGGTTAACGTACTGACCGGATTTTTAGGGAGCGGTAAGACAACGTTACTCAATAGCTGGGTACGCCAAGCGTCAATGCAAAACACGCTGATCGTAATTAATGAGTTTGGTGATATTGGACTAGATCATCAACTGATTACCCAGAGTGATGAGCAAGCGGTGGTGGAGATGAGCAGCGGCTGTTTGTGCTGCACATTGAGGGGAGACTTAAGCCGTACGCTAAAGCAGGCTATTGATTCGCTGTTGGCAGAGGGAAAACCAGCACCTTCCCGTGTTGTGATTGAAACCACGGGACTGGCCGATCCCGCCCCTATTTTACAGCTGTTAATGACCGATCATTGGCTTGCCCACCGTTTCCAGTTGGATAGCGTGGTGTGCTGTGTTGATGCCGCGAACGGTGAGGCAACGTTGCAGGCGCATCGTGAGTCACAGCGCCAGATTGCGATAGCTGACCGATTACTCATCACCAAAACTGACCTGGTCGACGAAGTTTGCTTAGCGCCACTGGCTAACCAACTGGCGTCTATCAATCCCGCCGCAGAGCAGTGGCAGGTGGTGAACGGTAATCTTTCGCCTGAATTGTTGGTAGGCGCAGGGCTTTTTCGTCGGGATTCTCAACGACACCAGGTGGAGCAGTGGCTGAAGTCAGCACGTTACAGCGTTATCCATGCTGAAGATGTTAAGCACGAGGGGGAGCAGCAGGGCGACAGTAACGCTGCTTTTGTGCAGCCCACTAGCCAGCCAACGTTGACTCGCCATGGGGAGAATATCAATGCGTTTTGTTTTTGCGTTGAGGAATTAATTACCCCAGACGCTTTGGAAAACTGGCTGGATCTATTGATGTCGTTGATGGGCGAGAAAATGCTACGCATTAAAGCGATTGTGCACCTTACCGACCGTGATGAACCGCTCGCGCTGCACGGCGTCCAGCACATTTTCCACCCGCCGACGCCTCTGCCGATGCAGTGTGTTAATGACCGCATTTCTCGGTTTGTCTTCATTACTCAAAATGTCGCGCCTGCCACTGTGGCGCAGCTTTATCGTTATTTCACACCCTTTAACTCATCAACGAACGAGGCAATTTAATGACGGCTTTTACTTTACCCGATATTGCCCAACAACCTGCCCGTTTACCGGGCACGCTTTCCTGGGTTGGTATGGAAGGCGTGGCCCTGCCAGTAAGGCTGGCGGGGAGCCAAGTAAACGCTAATGTGTCAGCGGTAAACGCTAATGTGTCAGCGGGCGTTAGCCTTGAAGAAGCCGGTGCTCGCGGTATCCACATGTCACGGCTGTATACCGCATTGGATGCATTAGAGCACCAGGCGCTAACGCCCACGTTACTTCATCGTGTTCTTGCGGCTTTTTTGGAGAGTCACCACGCATTATCAGAAAACGCTTACCTAACGTTCAGTGGGGAGGCATTACTTAAACGTGACGCGCTGATCAGCCCTTTGTCAGGTTGGAAAGGCTATCCGTTTACACTGCACAGCCAGCTCACACCGTCAGGTTTCAAGGTGGAGCTAGACATATCCGTTGGTTACTCCTCAACTTGCCCCTGCTCAGCGGCATTAGCAAGACAGCTAATTCAGCAAGCGTTTGCGGAAGATTTTGAAGAGATTCCCTTAACCAAGCAGGCCGTACTCGCGTGGCTAGGCAGCGAGGAAGGGGTACTCGCCACTCCACATGGTCAGCGCAGTGTTGCCCACTGTTCCATACGGCTGGCAGGAAACGATGACATACCGCTTGCTGACCTTATTGAGCGTATTGAGAACGCCCTGGGGACAGCGTTACAGACAGCTGTTAAACGTATTGATGAGCAGGCATTTGCGCTCGCCAATGGTCAGAATCTGATGTTCTGTGAAGATGCCGCCAAACGTCTGGATGGAGCGCTTAGAAAGATGGCTGATATTTCAGGGTTCCAGCTAAAGGTAGTTCACGCAGAAAGTTTACATGCCCACGATGCAGTGGCGAGAAGTGAGTGGCAGTGGTGATAAATATTGTTTGCTGGCTGTAAGAGAATAAACATGTGTTTATGCATTGACACCAAGCAGTCGTGGCCTTATATACGATGCATCATCCATCACTATGAGCTCCCATGTTCCTTCTTATCACGATTGCTACCCTTTCAATCGCGTTCTCTTTTCTGTGCTCTATCCTTGAAGCAGCGTTGCTGTCTATTACGCCGAGCTATATCGCCAAGCAAAAAGAAGATAATCCCAAGCTTCATGTAGCGCTGACGAAGCTAAAAACCAATATTGATCGGCCGTTGGCCGCGATCTTAACGCTTAACACCATTGCGCATACTGTCGGTGCAACGGCAGTGGGGGCGCAGGCCGCGGTCGTGTTTGGCGAAGCCTCTATTGCCATTGTGTCTGCCGTCATGACCATGCTGATTTTAATTCTTTCTGAAATCATTCCCAAAACGATTGGTGCTACCTATTGGCGAGGTCTATCACCGATGTTGCCACGGTTACTGAACCCAATGATCATTGGGTTGCTGCCGTTTATCTGGATGTCTGAACAGATTACGCGCCGCTTAGGAAAGTCGGAGCATGATGTTGACTTGCGCGATGAAATTAAAGTGTTGGCGCGGGTAGGTTTAGAAGAGCAAGTGTTGGATGCGGATGAGTCACGCACCATTATTAACATGCTGAATTTGCATGAAATTGCGGTCAATAAAGCGATGACGCCCCGTACTGTCTGTGAAACGGTATTGCCTAACATGATGGTCAAGGAGTTTGACGAGCAGTATGGCAAAATGCCATTCACGCGTTTCCCTGTGATGGATAACGGTGAGCAGGCATTTGGTTATGTGCACAAGGCCGATATGTATCACGCCGATGATGCCAAAACCATGCGCGAGCTGATGCACCCAATTGGTAGTGTCGAAGTATCGAACAATGTCGAGCAGGTGTTTACATCAATGTTGAAGGATCACCTGCACATGCGGGTGGTTTATGATGAACACGGCACCTTTGTGGGCCTTATCACCCTAGAAGACATCATTGAGACGATATTAGGTCAAGATATTGTCGATGAAACCGACAGTGTGGCGAACTTGCGCCACTATGCAAAACAGCGCTGGGTAAAGCGCATCAAGCGGGAAGAGAAAGACGCCACGTCGCTGGATTGAGCATAGCAAATGTTTCACTGCTATAGCGCGAAACGTTCTATAGTGAAGGCGTTGAAAGTCATATAAGGTATTAAGGTCACTTGACCCTAATGAGGAGGAACGATGTCATTACGTATCAATGCGGTAGTGCCTGATTTCGAAGCAGAAACTAGCCAAGGCCCGATTCATTTCCACGACTGGATCGGTGATAGCTGGGCGATCCTCTTTTCTCACCCTAAAGATTTCACCCCGGTCTGCACTACAGAGTTCGGCGCAGTGGCAACGCTGAGCCCCGAATGGGAAAAGCGCGGCACCAAAGTTATTGGCGTCTCTGTGGATGGCGTTGAAGACCACAAACGCTGGGCAAGCGATATCGAGAAAGTTTGCGGCAATAAGGTTGGCTTCCCCATTATTGCCGATGAAGGCCTAAAGGTTTCCAAACTGTTCGATATGCTGCCAGAAGATGCTTATCTGCCAGATGGCCGCACCCCCGCCGATAGCGCAACGGTACGCTCGGTGTTCATTATCGGGCCGGATAAGCAGTTGAAGCTATCGATGACCTACCCGATGACGGTTGGCCGTAATTTCGCAGAAATTCTGCGTGCGCTGGATGCACTGCAAGCCACGGCAAAACATGGCGTTGCAACGCCTGCTGACTGGACAGTTGGTCAGGACGTTATTATTCCGCCGAGCGTGTCTGATGAAGATGCTAAGCAGAAGTTCGGTGAATTTGACGCTGTTCTGCCGTACCTGCGTAAAACGAAATTGCGCTAATAAGTTAACGCTACCTCGTTTTAAGACTAAAAAACTCGCCATAAACATGGCGAGTTTTTTCTTATCAAGGTGCTAAAGAGAGAGTCGTTCGATAGAGTGAGAAACACTCTGCGCGCCTTGCAAAATTTCGCTCACAATTGACTCTATTTCTTTAACACTCGTTTGACTGCTTTCACCTTGCTTGACCACTTGCTGCATTGCCTGGGTGGTGCGGGCGACAAGTGCATTATTTTCTTTTAGGACTCGAGTGATTTCGCTCACCGCTTCACTTGATCCTTTGGCTAATTGGCGTACCTCATTTGCTACTACAGCAAATCCACGGCCCTGTTCACCTGCTCTTGCTGCTTCCACCGCGGCATTTAATGAAAGCAAGTTTGTTTGGCTGGCAATTTGCGCGATTGATGCAGTGATTTTGTTAATCTGTTCCGCTTGTTGGTTTAGTGCAGTGATTAGTTGCTGTGCTTCGTTGAGCGTATGGGCGGCATGTTGTGAGTCGGAAAGCACCGTTTGCAAGTGGGTTAACCCATTTTGAGCAATTCGCTCGGTTTGGCTAGACGATGCTTGGGCGCTGCTTACTGTGGCTTTAGCAGCTTCAGTTGCCAGCATTGCTTGAGTAATATCGGTAGCAAACTTAACGACCTTTACCACCTTACCCTCGTCATCAAAGATAGGGTTATAAGTAGCTTCCAGCCAAACGGCGCCTCCTTTGGCATTTAGGCGTAAGAACTTACCCTGCTTATACTCCCCTTGGCTTAAGCGTTGCCAGAAATCTGAGTGTTCTCGGTAAAAATCGTTATCGCAGAACAGTCGATGATGTTCGCCACGAAGTTTGTGCAGAGGATAGCCCATTACTTGTTCAAAATTAGTATTGGCATCCAGAATAAAGCCGTCAGTTGTGAATTCAATGACTGCCATTGAGCTATTTAGGGCTTGAAGAATGAAACGTTCGCTAGCGGCGTTTTGGTGCTCTTTGGTCACGTCAGTGGCTACTTTTAAAATCTGTACAACGTTGCCACGACGGTTCTTGATCGGTAAATAGGTAGCCTCAAGCCATACCTCTTCGCCAAGTGCATTCATGCGCCGAAAACGCCCCTGCTGGCTTACACCTGCTGCAAGTGATTTCCAAAAATCATCATATTGACGGTTAGACGTTTCTTCAGGAAAACAAAAAATACGGTGATGCTGCCCCTTAATGTCAGCTAATAAGTACCCCATAGAGGCTAAAAACGACTCACTAGCCTCTTGGATAATGCCTTCCGATGAAAAATAGATACACGCAGTATGTTGGGTTAGGGCGCTACGTAAGGCGTCAGAAGCGAAATATGCGAGCATTGGTAGTCCCTTAAATCTAGTCTGTTGTCACCGAGAATAGGGTGATAGTAGATCAGATCTTAATAAAAGGCACTCTGTTTGTAATGGTTTTGTATAAATAAATGGTATGCTAGCCTTGTTTGACTATTGGGGACATGTAGGGGGAGTGCTAAGGCTAGAAAAGCCTAGTTGGGTAAACCACGCGGTGGCGTTGCCGCCTGTATTATCACCATCACTCATTAAGGCGATACCGTTGACTTGGCTAGGAGCACTGCCAAAAAGAGCTTGGTAGTCAGCACGGACATCGCGTACTTCTGCCACCCATTCCCCAACTGCGCTATTGCCACTTTGCAACGCCATCAGTTGTGCTCGGTCAGTAAAGGCATTTGGCCACGAGGCACCCTGAGGTTGGGTAGAGGACCAGACATAGTTAACCGATTCGACCTGCCAGGGAAGAATCCCTGTCTTGCGAGCCACGTAAACCCGTGCTGGATAGTCATCGCCCGCTTTCGCTGTCTCATCAACGCCCGGATAGATTGAGTCTACTTGCCAGCACCAGTGAAGATAGGGCGTTTCATTTAAATTAATATCGCGTTCCAGGTAGCGTGCAGAGGCCTGGCCCTGAGCATTGGCTTCAAGCACTCGTTGGCCTGATTTCTCAACAATGGAATAGCGTGTTTCGCCTTCGAAGCTTCGGGTAGGCCAGGTCATGATTTGGTTAGGTGTAAAGCGTATCTCTTGCCCGCTAGCGGTTGTAAATAATAACGGGCTAAAAAATAGGCTAGCTAGTGCTGTTCCTTTGATGGGAAAAGCACTAGCGAGGCTCATAACGACCACCGCTTTCTGTCGATTTTTTTGGTACAGCAGGGTGGTGCTCACCAATTTTGTGAAGCAGGTCAAATTGTCGGCTACAGGCGCGGCAGGCGCTGCACATAGAGAGATGTATGCGTAGTGCAGTACGTTCGCGAAAAGTGAGTGCTCTATCTTGCTTAAGTGACATCAAACGTGTTGCTTCACGGCACATTAGCATCTTTATTGGCTCCTACTGAGTCCAGCCGTTATCCAAGCACGCTCTTAACCTTAACCGTGCTCGGTGTAAGATAACCCAGCAGTTAGTTTCTGTTATGTCGAGTTCCTTACAAATATCCTGTGTCGATAATCCCATCAGCTCTCGTAAGGTAAATACGCGCGCGATACTGTCGGGTAGCGCTATTAAACAGGCATCGAACACTTGCCAGAAGCGCTGGTTCTCTAAAATATGCTCAGGTTCTCCCCAGTCGTGCGGGCGGGCGCTGGCCTGCCAATGCCCATTTGATTTGAATAGCCGGTCTAACGTGTCCTCGTCGATTGAGTCATTTAGCGGCTGCCAGCGCCCCTGTTTTTTCTGCTGGCGCAGATGGTCAAGTATCTTAAATTTCAAGATGCCAAATACCCAGGTTTCAAATTCTGAGCGCCCTTCAAATGAACTGGTTTTTTCAAACGCGGTGAGCAACGTTTCCTGAACGGCATCTTCAGCGGCAGCACTCTCTCTAAGCTGCAAGCGTGCAAATGCAAGCAGGCGAGGTCGCATATGGCTGAAGTGTTCGGCAGCTTGCTGTGAGGAGATAGGCAATGTGAGCTTCCCTAAGCTAAGAAAAGTCAGACTTAAAGCTCAAGGATCCCATCACCGCGTAAAATGCGTTGCGGTGACGGGAAAAGCACCTAAACAGTTAAGCGGTTAAGTGCTCTACGAGCGCTTGGGCAAATGTATCGGTTGTGCCGGTGCCGCCCATGTCGGGTGTCACCATATCGCGGCGTGTCTCCAGCACCGCGCGAATTCCGTGACGAATCGCGTCGCCTTTTTCGTTCATGCCTAAGTGATCAAGCATTTGGGCGGCTGCTAACAGCAGGGCGCAAGGGTTGGCGATTTTTTGTCCGGCAATATCCGGTGCTGAACCGTGAACTGCTTCAAAAATAGCAGCCTTTTCGCCGATATTAGCACCGGGCGCCAAGCCTAATCCGCCCACTAGTCCAGCACATAGGTCAGAAAGAATATCGCCAAACAGGTTGGTGGTGACAACGACATCGAACTGGTGCGGATTCATCACTAGCTGCATGCAGGCGTTATCTACAATCATTTCCTGGAATTCGATCTCGGGATACTCTTTGGCGACTTCCCTAGCGACATCCAAAAACAGGCCAGAGCTGGTTTTAATGATGTTAGCTTTATGTACAGCGGTGACTTTTTTACGGCCGTTATTTTTTGCTAGCTCAAACGCATAGCGCACAATGCGTTCGGAACCCTGGCGGGTTACCTTGATGACTGAGATGCCGGTATTGCCATCGTCAATCATCTCTTGGCCATCAGAGAGGTAGGCCCCTTCGGTGTTTTCCCTCACGGTAATCATATCGATATCGTTGTAACGCGAACGCGTGCCGGGGAAGCTAATCGCAGGGCGCACGTTGGCGTATAAGTCAAAATGACGACGCAACTGCACGTTGATGGAGGAGAAACCTTTGCCAATAGGGGTGGTCAGCGGGCCTTTCAGGGCAATACCGTACTTCTCGATGGCATCAAGCGATTCTTGAGGAATCAGCGTACCGTGTTTTTCAAGCGCCGCCAGGCCAGCATCGATAAACTCATAATTCAGGCCGCACTCCAGCGCATCAAGTACGCGCAGGGTGGCATCCATAATTTCGGGGCCGATACCGTCGCCTTTAATCACCGCAATTGACTGACTCATCATCTATTTCTCCTCTTTGGCGGGCATATTCGGCACGTGACTATGTGTGCCGCTTCAACATAAAACGTTGGCAATTGTCATCGTTTCTGGTGGCGCAATGGTACGCCACAATCAGTCGCGAGGTCACCCTGCCTAAGTAGAGGTGGGAGCGTATCAGCGCGTATCACAGTGTGAGCTACCAGAGTGGCGTGAGATGCAATGCGGCTGTGATGCTGTTAGAATGCTGCGCTTTGTCGCACCTTGCTTATTGCAACCGTACAGAATATTACTTATGACTGCATTTACTCACATCTTTTCTGGGCTGATGACTCCGCCCTAAGTAACTCCCTCCTTTATATAAGCGCCATGACGCCTATCGCGTTATGTCGGCGCTTGTGCATCCTATGGCCGTTCATTGGCTATTGATGCTGCCCCGTATCTTCGTGATGCAGCACTGTTTTGACAACCTATTCGCTTAATTGCGCGTTCTCGTTTCACCTCGGTGTGGCGGTAGTGCGTAGTGTTTCACCTTCAACTATGGACTCCCTGAATGGCACTTTTCAGTAAGCAAGAGTGGTTCTCTAACATCAAAGGCGACACGCTCTCAGGCATCGTTGTTGCCCTAGCGCTAATTCCTGAAGCGATTGCATTTTCGATTATTGCGGGCGTTGACCCCAAAGTGGGCCTATACGCCTCGTTTTGTATCGCGGTAGTGATCGCCTTTACTGGTGGTCGCCCGGGTATGATTTCAGCAGCTACCGGTGCGATGGCGCTACTGATGGTTACCTTAGTTCGCGAACATGGCCTGGAGTACTTACTAGCGGCCACGCTATTGACTGGGGTATTACAGATTATCGCAGGCTACTTAAAACTTGCAGAGCTGATGCGTTTTGTATCCCGTTCGGTGGTCACCGGGTTCGTGAATGCCCTAGCGATATTAATCTTCATGGCGCAACTGCCTGAGTTAACTAATGTGACGTGGCATGTGTATGCCATGACGCTAGCAGGCTTAGGCATTATCTATCTCTTCCCGTACTTGCCGGCGATTGGAAAGTCGGTCCCTTCTCCTCTGGTATGCATCGTGGTGCTTACCGGGGTGTATATGGTAAGCGGCATGGATATACGCACGGTAGGTGATATGGGCGAACTGCCCGATACACTGCCAATGTTCTTATGGCCTAGCGTGCCACTTAATTTAGAAACGCTAATGATCATCTTTCCCTACGCCATCATGCTGGCGGTGGTGGGCCTTCTTGAATCTATGATGACAGCCACTATTGTTGATGACTTAACGGATACACCCAGCGATAAAAACCGTGAGTGTAAAGGTCAGGGTATCGCTAATATCGGATCGGGTTTACTGGGCGGTATGGCAGGCTGTGCAATGATTGGTCAGTCAGTCATCAACATAAAATCCGGTGGCAGGACTCGGCTCTCAACGCTTATCGCTGGTGTTGTTCTGTTGTTGATGGTGGTCTTTCTCGCTGATTGGGTCTCGCAGATTCCTATGGCAGCGCTGGTAGCGGTGATGATTATGGTATCGATTGGCACCTTTAGCTGGGAGTCGATTCGCGACCTTAAAAAACATCCG
>NZ_JABUZF010000268.1:85482-94658 GCF_014897885.1 Halomonas sp. 3D7M
GACGCACAATTTAGCGATTGGTGTCTTTGTTGGTGTACTGCTGGCGGCGATGTTCTTTGCTAATAAAGTCGGCAACATCCTGTATATCGGCTCGAAAGAAGTAGAGGCCGGTAAAGAGCGTGAATACCAAGTGGTTGGCCAAGTGTTCTTTGCCTCTTCTGAGCGTTTTATTGCGGCCTTCGATCTTAAAGAGAGCATCGATAAGGTCACCATCAACCTTTCCCGTGCCCACTTCTGGGATATTACCGCTGTTCAAGCACTGGACCGCGTGGTGATTAAGTTCCGTCGTGAAGGAACTGAGGTGGAGCTGGTGGGCTTGAGTGAAGCCAGTGCCACCGTGGTAGATCGTTACGCGGTACACAACGACCCAGAAGCGGTTGAAAAGCTAATGGGCGGTCACTAACCACCGCAAGGAGAGCGATATGACTGAACACGTACTCGCCGCGATTGACGGCTCCCAGTATGCAGAAAGCGTCTGTGACTACGCCGCTTGGGCAAGCTTGGCATTAAATGCGCCGCTTAGCTTTGTGCATGTGGTGGATAATCATTCTGATGTGCCAGCAGAGCAAAATTTGTCGGGTAACCTAAAATTTGGTGCCCGCGAGCGCTTGATGAAAGAGCTTTCTGAGCTTGATGAACAGCGCGCTAAGGTAAACCGTGAACAAGGCAAGCTCATGCTGGAAGCGGCCAAGGCACGGGCAGTAGAAGATGGGGTCGCTGATCCCATTATTCGCCAGCTTAACGGCACGCTGGTCGAAACCTTGGTAGAGCTAGAGAAAGACATACGTTTGTTGGTGGTAGGCAAGCGTGGTGAAACCGCTCACCACGCTAGCGGCCACCTAGGTTCTAACCTTGAGCGTGTGGTGCGTGAAATGCATCGCCCAATTCTCATGGTGCCCAAAGCCTTTAAGCAGCCTGAAAGGGTGCTGATTGCGTTTGATTGTAGCAAAACTGCCCGTAAAGGGGTGGAAATGCTGGCACGCTCGCCGTTATTTGCAGGTACCGAATGCCATGTGCTGATTGTGGGTGCTGAAACCGCTGAGCATCGCAGCGAGCTTGATTGGGCGTTGACTACGCTACGTGATGCTGGCCACCAAGCCGAAGGCGCCATCCGTTCCGGTGAGGTAGACGACACCTTGCAAGCGTACGAGCAGGAGCATGCGATCGACCTTCTAGTGATGGGCGCTTATGGCCACTCGCGTATTCGCCACTTGCTGGTCGGCAGTACCACCACAGCGATGTTACGCGGTAGCCGAATTCCGGTACTGATATTGCGTTAATCAATACGTACACTTTAACGCCGGTCACCACGCTAAGGGGCCGGCGTTTTTTATAGCTGGCTCAGAATTAGCTTGCCGGGCACCCAGCGTATCAACGCTATCATGCCAAATAACTCCACTAGCGATTGAAAAACAATAACGACTACCGCGGCTTGCCATCCATTGGGCAGGGTAAGCGCAATGGGCAACATGACAAACGAATTGCGCGTGCCAAAACTAAAGGCAAGTGTTCGGGCGCTGGCAGGCGGTAGTTTGAATAGGCTGCCTAACGTTTTACCCAACAACCCAGCGATGACTAAAAAGCCAATAAAGATAAACACAACCTGCCACAGCACATGGCTAAGCCCTAGCACGCTATTCACCTGCGACGCGGCAATGACTAGCACTACCAGCGCAAGTAGCGGTATTGGTAGATAGCCAAGATACCCAGAGGCTTGGTTAATGACATGGTAGCGCTGGGCAGCTAATTCCGTCAGCCATGCCAATCCCAAAGGAAGCATGATTAAGCCAGCAAATGCGCTGAGAAGGTTGGTAGAAAAGGTTAACTGAAACCACTCGCCGCCTAAAAATAGCCACAAATAAACGGGCAATGCGACCATTTGGATGAGCAGCAGCAGTGGCGTTGCCGCAACAGCGCGGGCGGCATCGCCTTTGCCTAAGTGCGTGAAAGTAATAAACCAGTCTGTGCAGGGCATCAGTAGCACTAGCAAAACACCAGCCATCACCGGTGGGGGAAGTGGTAGCCCCACTACTAAAAGACCTAGCACCAACACCCCCAGTAGCGCAGGAATGATAATGAAGTTGCCAATCAGCAGCGCTGCCATAAAGCCTTTATCGATAACGCTTTGCTTGATATGTAATAGCGGTATCTGAGTAAAGGTGGCGTAGAGCAGTATGCCGAGGAGCGGCCATAGCAGCTGCTCAAGTGATGACGCTAGTAAGGGAGCTATCAGACCCAACGTAAGCCCTAAGCAGATAAACCCTAGGTAAAGCCAGGACTGCTGTCGCTCTAACTGCTCGCGCATAAAATACCTACGGTTATAGACGAGAAAGCGCTATGCGTTCTCCTAGCCAGGCCGCCAGTAACCAAAGCGGTAGGCTGATAAGTACATAAAGCAGCGCTAGCCCAGAAAGCCCCTGTTGAATAAGGTGCAATGTTTCCAGGCTAAAGAGTGAAAACGTGGTAAAACCGCCACAAAAACCGGCCACTAACAGCGGCTGCCAGTGCGCAAGCTTGCCGTTCGGAAAACGTGAGGAGGTAGCGGCAATCCAACCGATGATCCCAGAACCCAGCACGTTAACCAGCAGCGTGCCCCAGGGGAAATAGCCACCAAATGCTGCCAAAGACACGAGAGATACCCCGTAGCGAAGGGCACTGCCAAGCCCGCTACCAATCCCGACGGCTAGGTAAGCTCGCCAGTTCATAGCAACAACCCCTTAGCTAACAGCCAACCGAGCATGGCCATCACCATGCCGAGCACTAGGGTAGCGGCAATATTTAAGGCGGCACGCAGCGCTTGGCCACTTTGCCATAGCTCAATAGTTTGTAAGCTAAATGAAGAAACGGTGGTGTAGCCACCTAGCAAGCCTGCAACAGTAAATAGCCACAGCGGCTGTGTGGTTGGCACGCCGTAGTAACCAAGAAGTCCGCCCGCTATAAACGCACCGCTGGCATTCACCAGTAAGGTACCCCAGGGGAAGGTTTTGCCCAGCAGGTGGGCCATAAGGTTAGAAACGGCATAGCGACCCATGCCGCCCAATGCGCCGCCAAGTGCTACCAGTAGCATGCTCGCGATACCATGCCCCATCGTAACTCCTTTAACTGGCCGCGTTGATAGGCTGCTAAGTGTACCACCTACCCTATAACGATAGGGGTGAACACAAAGAACGCGTTAAGGTGTCGCTGGTCAATAAGTTCGTGTAAAAAAGAGTGAGAATAATAAAAATCTTAACGCATCCGCTCAAGGAGTCGCTTTTATGTCTGATCGCGTGTTCGCCGCTATTGATGGGTCTCAGTATTCAGAAAGTATCTGTGATTATGCTGTCTGGGCCGCCAAGGCACTTGGTGCGCCATTAAGCTTTATTCATACCCTGGATAACCACGCCCAGGTGGCAGAGCCTGATCTAACCGGTAATTTAGGTTTAGGGACCCGAGAGCATCTGCTTGAAAAGCTTTCTGATATTGAAGAACAGCGCGCGAAAGTTGCCCGTGAGCAGGGGCGCTATATGCTCGATGCGGCAAAAGCACGTGCAATCGAAGCTGGTATTACTGATCCACTCTGCCTTCAGCGTAACGGAACGTTGGTAGAGACCTTGGTTGAGAACGAAAAGGAGATGCGCTTACTGGTACTAGGCAAGCGTGGCGAAACTGCGCATCAAACCAGTGGCCATCTCGGCTCTAACCTTGAACGCGTTGTGCGTGAGATGCATCGCCCACTATTGATGGTGCCTAAGCAGTTTACGCAGCCGAAAAACGTGATGATGGCGTTTGATGGCAGCAAAACGGCTCGCAAAGGCATTGAGATGCTGGCCAAAAGCCCGCTCTTTGCAGGTGCTGCCTGCCATGTCGTGATCGTGGGTGCTGAGACGGCAGAAAATCGATCACAGCTTGAGTGGGCAATCGATGTCCTTGAGTCTGCAGGCCACCACGCTGAAGGCGCAATTCGCGCTGGCGAAGTGGAAGCAACCTTGCGCGCTTACAAGCAGGAGCACGGTATTGACCTGTTGGTCATGGGTGCCTATGGCCATTCGCGTATTCGTCACTTGCTGGTAGGCAGTACGACGACCGCCATGCTACGCAATGCCCATTTGCCGGTGCTGATTCTGCGCTGAGGCCACTAGGAGACGCAGATGAACCACCCTGAGGTAGACATAGTCGCGATACGCCAAAAGCTGTTAGCACTAGAGGTTTCTTTGCGAGAAGAGAGCATTGAAAGCGCGTCTTCAAGAGAGACGGTGGTACTTGATCAAACGTCGGTAGGGCGGCTGTCACGTATGGATGCGCTGCAGGGTCAAGCCATGGCAAAGGCAGAAGAGCAGCGCCGCCAAATG
The DNA here is from genome assembly GCF_014897885.1 of Halomonas sp. 3D7M. Classification (NCBI taxonomy): domain Bacteria; kingdom Pseudomonadati; phylum Pseudomonadota; class Gammaproteobacteria; order Oceanospirillales; family Halomonadaceae; genus Halomonas; species Halomonas sp. 3D7M. The sequence goes on from NZ_JABUZF010000268.1 coordinate 89,814, forward strand.
ACGCTTAAGCGTATCAGCGGCGCCTTGCAGCGTATTGAGCAAGAGAACTTTGGCGAGTGCATCGAGTGTGGCGAATGGATTGGTGCCAAACGCCTCACCTGGGACCCGCTAGTGCTGAAATGTATCGAATGTGCTGAGCAAGCGCTTAGGCCTCAATAGCAGCGTCTTTCTGCTGATGCTGCTTGGTGGCCTGCGCCATATTAATGCCTGACAGCAGCGCCTTCAGCGATGCGCTAACGGTGTCACTATCTTCGGCCACAGCGCAAAGTCGTTGTCCATCAATATTCAGCTGCACAAAGGCAATCGCATTGGCTTCGCTGTCGCCACCCAAGGAGTGCTCACTGTAGTCAATAATGGCTACATGGCTGCCCGAATGCTTCTTCCAGGCATCAGTGAAGGATGACATGGCGCCGTTGCCGGTACCTGACAAGCGCAGTGTTTCAGAGCCTTGCCAAAGGGTTATTTCTATTCCCTCGTGCTGGCCTTTTGATAGCCGGTAATCGGCCAATGCCAGTGGCGCATCCTGAGTGAAATTATCAAACATCACTTGGCGAATGATTTCACTGGAAAGCTCGCCGTTGCGGCGCTCGCTCTCTTGTTGCACGTAAGGAGCAAGGGCCAGCATCATCCAACGCGGTAAATTAATGCCGTAGTCTCGCTCCAACAAAAAGGCCATGCCGCCTTTGCCAGATTGACTATTCACCCGGATAACGGCTTGGTAGTCGCGGCCAATATCATGCGGGTCAATGGGTAGGTAAGCCACTTGCCACGGCTCGTCGGGCTTTTGATGCTTGAGGGATTTACGAATAGCATCCTGGTGGCTGCCAGAAAACGCGGTATACACCATCTCGCCGACCCAGGGATGGCGCGGATGCATAGTAATACCAGTACACTCATGCACCACCTGAACGATCTCGTCCGGGTTAGAAAGATCCAGCTGCGGGTCGATGCCTTGGCTGTACAGGTTCATCGCCAAGGTGACAATATCCATATTGCCGGTGCGCTCGCCGTTACCCAGTAACGTGCCTTCGACGCGGTCAGCTCCCGCCAACAGTGCCAATTCTGCTGAGGCGACTGCGCCACCGCGGTCGTTGTGGGTATGTACCGAAATAATCACGCTGTCGCGACGGCTAATGTGCTGGCAAAAGTATTCAATCTGGTCAGCATGATGATGCGGTCCCGCAACTTCTACCGTGGTGGGCAAGTTGAGGATGCATTTGTTGTCAGGCGTTGGCTGCCAGACATCCATCACGGCTTCGCAGATGGCCAGTGAAAAATCGATTTCAGTGCTAGAGAAGCTTTCCGGCGAATATTGGAAACGCCAGTCAGCATCTGGGTGTTGGGCAGCATAGGTCTTCACCCAGGTAGCGCCTTGCACGGCAATATCGGTAATGCCATCTCTATCCATCTCAAACACCCGCTCGCGCTGGATGGTCGAAGTGGAGTTATACAGGTGAATAATGGCGCGCTTGACGCCCGTCAGCGATGCAAAGGTTTTCTCGATTAAGTGTTCACGGCACTGCACGAGTACCGCAATAGTGACATCGTCTGGAATTTGGTCTTCTTCAATTAGCCAGCGGACAAAGTCGTAGTCTGGTTGGCTAGCCGAGGGAAAGCCCACCATCACTTCTTTAATACCCACTTTAATAATCTGCTGCCAAAAGCGCTGCTTTTGCTCAACCGTCATCGGCTCTAATAGCGCCTGATTGCCATCGCGTAGGTCTTCACTTAGCCAAATGGGCGCTTGAGTTAGGTCGCGGTCAGGCCATTGGCGGTTGAACGCGGGAACACGCGGAGCAGGGCGGTATTTGCGATGATCAAAAGCAGACATGGTGAGTTTCCTGAAGGCAGTGAGTTAGTTGGGCGGCCGCTTGTGGCGTAAGCCGCGTTAACAGGTGTCTGGGTAAGACACCGTGTAGGGACTGCTTGTGACAGTCAATACAGTTTACTTGAAGTAAGGCGAAAGGTTATTGCGAAAATATGGTTTTATCGCCAATAATTGGCAATAAATGTCGTATTGTTATTTTTTATTGGTAGGAGCTGCTTGTTATGCCTGTCGTGCCGCTTGAACTTGATCGTTTTGATCGCCACATTCTGAATGTGTTACAGCAGGAAGGGCGGATTAGTAACCAGGAGTTAGCCGAGCGCATTGGGCTTTCCCCTTCACCTTGCTTGCGCCGGGTGCGTGCGCTAGAGGAGCACGGCTTAATTACCCAATATCGGGCCGATGTTGATGCGCGGCAGCTAGGCTATCAACTGATGGTGTTGCTGCACATTTCAATGGATCAACATACTCCCGAACGGTTTGATAACTTCGAACGTCATATTCGTAAAATTCCCAACGTGATTGAGTGTTTGATTATCACCGGCCAAGCGGCAGATTTTCAGCTCAAGATACTGGTTCGTGATATGGACGATTATCAGCACCTTTTACTGCACGTGATCAACCGTATTGAAGGCGTCACCGGAGCCCACACCAGCTTTGTTTTGCGACGAGTCTTTGAGCATCGCCCCGTGCCTACGGAGCGCGCTTGATTAAGAAGGCATAGGCAACGAAGCGGTGGCGGTTTACACTGCTTTTTTTGTCTTACCCAGGAGATTGAACCATGACAATTCAGCGCCATGATACAAAAGCCCGTATGAGCCGTGCCGTTATTCATCAAGGTGTGGCCTATTTGTGTGGTCAGGTAAGCGGTCCTGAAGCGCGCCACGAAGGAATTAAGGAGCAAACCGAGAGTATGCTGGCAAGGGTCGATGCCTTGCTAAAAGAAATTGGCTCCAGCCGCGAGCAGCTACTGAGCGCGACCATCTACCTTAAAGACGGTAATGATTTTGCTGCAATGAACGAGGTGTGGGATGCCTGGGTGCCCGAAGGCTATGCACCGGCACGCACCTGTGTATGCGCGCCGCTGCCTGCTGATGAGTTAAAAGTAGAAATTACCGTTACCACTGCCGTCAGCAGTTAAAGGGCCCGTATCAGCGATAGCTGTCTTACTGATTACTTACCTGCCTTTTCCACAGGAAAGCGGGTATCGCGCAGGCTATCTTTGATTTTCTTCAGGTGCGGTAGGAAGTCTTCGCCGCGCCTGAGTGTAACCCCAGTGGCTAAGGCATCGATCAGCGTTAGTTGAATCATCCGCGAGGTCATGGGCATATAGTGGTCGGTGTCCTCGGGGGTGGCGACTTCGAGAGTCGAGGTACATTCTAAGGAAAGCGGTGAGTTCGGGGCGGTGATCCCCAGCACCACGGCGCCTGCTTCGCGAGCAACGCGTGCGATATCGACCAGTTCTCTGGTGCGGCCTGTGTACGAGATAATCACCACTACGTCACCGGTATGACAGGCGGCAGCCACCATGCGCTGCATCAGCACATCTACATAGGCCATGACGGGCAAGTTAAAGCGGAAGAATTTGTGCTGGGCATCCTGGGCGACGGCACCTGAGGCACCTAAGCCAAAGAAATGGATCTGTTTTGCTTGAGTAAGATAATCAACCATGCGCTCAACAGCGGCCATATCGACCTCGCGCTGGGCTTCGTCCAGGGCGGCAATCGTCGCGCCAAAAATCTTATGGGTATACTGCGTTGCTGTATCGCCAGGCTCGACAGCGCGCGTCACATAGGGCGTTCCGCCTGCGAGGCTTTGGGCAAGTTTGATTTTAAAATCGGGGTAGCCTTTGGCGCCGAAGTTGCGGCAGAACCGATTGACCGTGGGCTCGCTGACGCTGGCCGCTTGGGCAAGGCTTGCAATGCTCAAGCTGGTGGCTACTGCTGGGTCCTCCAGGATGACATTGGCAACTTTGCGTTCTGAGCGGTTTAATTCTTCTAAGCGTTCGCGTAAGCGGTCAAGCAGGTCATGCGCCATCAATAGCCTCCATGGCAATGTTTTTTTGAACGTTGGGTGCCCAATTCGTTACACCAGGTAAAAAAGCGTTGGCTAAAAGAATATCACCACTCGCTTCGGCTAGGGGAATAAACTCCGTCGCTAAACGATTGCCTAGCCTTGTTTAGCCTCCGGGTAAGGAGGCTTCGAAACCGATGGTAGGCTGTTATTCATCAGCTTTAGCCAATCCTGAGTAATTTTAATAGCCAGCGTTTATAAGGCGGCCTTATCAGTGCGCTAGAGGCCCGTTTTGATTGATAAAAAATACCTCGTAAATGGCTGAATCGTTCAAAACCGTGGCGACCGTGATAAGCCCCCATGCCGCTTTCACCAACGCCACCAAAGGGCAGCGCGGGAACCGCGTGATGGAGCAGCGTTTCGTTAAATACCAGCGCACCAGAGCGAGTGGTGTGACGCAAGGTTGTTTGCAGCAACTTATTGTCGGTGAAGGCATAAAGTGCCAGTGGGTGAGGCCGGGTATTCACAAAGGTAATCGCGTCGTCGATGTTTTTAACGCTGATAAGCGGTAGTGCACGGCCAAAAATTTCCTCTTGCATCAGCTCAAGGTTTTGGGTTGGATCAATAACGAGCGCTGGTGCGTGTTGCCCGATATCGATGATGCGGCAGCCGTGATCTCTCGCTTGTGCTATCAGCCGTTCACTGCGTTTCTGATGGTGGGGGCTGACAAAGCCCGTGGCCTCTTTATCGCTGGGGCGCTGCTGTTCGATAGCTCGACTTAGCGCCTGAATAAGGGCTTCCAGATGGCGGCTTTCTACGAGCACATAATCCGGCGCAATGCAGGTCTGGCCAGCATTCATTCCCTTGCCAAATATAATTGAGGCGGCCGCACGATCCAGATCAGCATCACTCGCCACGATAGCGGGTGATTTACCACCTAGTTCAAGCGTCACTGGGGTTAACTGCTCGGCAGCGGCACGTGCAACTTGGCGGCCCACCGCCGTCGA
>NZ_JABUZF010000268.1:94686-97741 GCF_014897885.1 Halomonas sp. 3D7M
AGCCGGTGAACACCAGATGATCAAAAGGTAGTGCGCTAAACGCTTGTGCTATTTCTGGGCCGCCTTCAACAGCGCATACTTCTTCATCGGTAAAGTATTGCGGTACTAGCTTAGCCAGCAGGGCGCTGGTATTGGGGGCGTGCTCGCTGGGCTTGATCATGACGCTATTACCCGCTGCGACAGCATCAATAGCGGGCATCAGTGCTAAGCTCCAGGGGTAGTTCCAGGGCGACATAATACCCACCACGCCAAGTGGCTGAGGAGCGATGCGGGCGCGGGCGGGCCATAAGCGCCATGGCATGTTGGCAGCGTATGGGCGCATCCAATGCCAGAGGTGTCGCCGTGTATGATGAATGGCATGCAGCACCGCGTTAATCTCCGCTAAGCGTATTTCTGTCTCACTACGCTTGCCGAAGTCAGTTTGAATGGCCTGGATAATCTCCCGCTGGTGATGCTTAGTCATTCGTGCAAGGCGGGCTAAGCGCTCTCGTCGTAACCTTAATGAGGGAAAGGGCGCTTGGCCAAACGCATGACGCTGAGTGTGCAACAGGCGCATTAAATCGCGTTTCATGGCAGCTCCTTGGGTTAATTCTTAATAACAATAGTCGTTTGTCCTGCTACTTGAATACCTCACACTAAATAGAAATGACAGCATCAACAAAAGCACTGACAGTCTGGTTGGTGGTAAGGTCACACTTTCACCATTTAAACGATATGCCTCGGGAGGCATCATGCTTTCGCGCTCACTGTCATGCATTATGCTACCCGCTATCGACGCTGTGGATGCCGTCCAATGGGACGCACTGGTGAGTAGCGACCAGCCTTTCCTACGACACGCGTTTTTGCATGCCTTAGAGAGCAGTGGCTCTGTCTGCGAGGCGACCGGCTGGGAGCCTTGCCATCTGTGCGTATGGCAAGGTAGCCGCTTAGTGGGCGCGTTGCCCATGTATCGCAAGCACCACTCTTACGGTGAGTATGTGTTTGATTGGGGATGGGCCGATGCACTGGAGCGAGCAGGCGGCCATTATTACCCCAAGGCATTAAGTGCCATTCCGTTTACCCCGGTGCCTGGTACGCGTACTTTAATTGCCGATGATGCCAACGCGGAGGATGTTCGCGGGTTATTAGCAGCGGCGTGGCAAACGCACTGTGAAGAGCAAGCGTTATCGAGTTGGCACCTCCTGTTTGCACAAGATGACGAAGTGGATGCCTGGCAGCGCCAGTTTCCAGCGTTAATTGCCCGAGAAGGCGTTCAGTTCCAATGGCGAGATCGCACCTTTGGTGATTTTGAAGGCTTCCTGGCGAGCCTTACGTCGAAGCGTCGCAAAATGATTAAACGTGAGCGTCGCTTGGTTGCCGAGCAAGGCTTTACGCTACGCCGTTTAGAGGGCGAGGCAATTACGCAAGAAGCGATGGCGCACTTCTTTCGCTGCTATACGATCACATACCACGAGCGGGGCCGTCCTCCTTACTTAAATGACGTTTTTTTTGAGCGATTACGTCATGCGATGCCTGAGGCGCTTGTATTGGTTCAGGCGCTGCTGGATGGCCAGCCTGTTGCCGCTGCTCTCTATTTTCGTGGCGATAGCACTTTGTACGGCCGCTATTGGGGAAGCGAGGTGGTTGCCGACTGTCTCCATTTCGAAGCCTGTTACTACCAAGGCATTGAATTTTGTCTGGAAAAGGGACTCTCTTTGTTCGACCCCGGTACTCAAGGAGAGCACAAGCTGGTGCGCGGCTTTGCGCCCCAGCGGGTACGTTCGCTGCACTATCTTGTACACCCAGGCCTAGCGGCTGGAGTCGCCCAATTTTGCCAAGAAGAGGGGGCCCATATCAGCGCCTATCGTGAGGCGGCGAGCGACGCATTACCGTTCAAATGAAAATCGCTTTATAAAGCCAGCCATATAAAGCGTGACTCGCTGGAAATAGCCCATGATGGCATAATGCGCCTCGTTCAGGCCTAAACAAAGGGATGCGGTGATGCATAAATGGCTAACGGTTGCGCTGCTTGCTGTATTGGGGCTTCTCCAATACCAGCTTTGGCTAGGTAATGGTGGCTGGGAGGATTTGCAGCTGGTAGAGGAGCGCGTTGCCGTTCAAGAGGCTGCCAATGTGCCGATGCGAGAGCGCAATGCTCGGTTAGCGGCTGAAGTTACCGACCTAAAAACCGGCCTGGATGCGATTGAAGAGCGTGCGCGTAGCGACATGGGCATGGTGCGTAGCGATGAGCAGTTCTTTTGGGTGCCGGGTGTTGCCATTGAAGCAGAGCTAGTGGGCATCAATGCGGGGCTAGTGACTCAGCCAAGCTCGCCTAGCGAGGACATAGACGAATGAGTCACACGTTGTGGCTAATCGTGCCCGCCGCTGGGCAAGGCAAGCGAATGGGCGCTGATAAGCCTAAGCAGTACCTGCCACTGGGCGAAAAGCCCATTCTTGCCCATACACTTAGTCGACTACACCGAGCCTTCCCCACTGCGCATCTTGTGCTGTGCTTGGATAGTGATGATCATTGGTTCGAGCCTGAATGGGTGCCATTTCCCCAGTGGCAACGAGTGGCGGGTGGCGCGGAGCGAATGGATAGCGTTTTAAATGCGCTGCACGCTATAAAAGCGCAAGACAACGATATGGTGATGGTGCATGACGTCGCACGCCCCTGCATTACATCATCTGATTTGCTGGCGCTTTATGACGCTGCTCAGCAGCACCCAAGTGGCGCACTCTTGGCGATGCCGGTTGCTGACACCATGAAACGGGCCAATGCCGAACAATTAAGCGCCGTGACAGAGCCTCGGGATCGGCTGTGGCACGCGTTAACACCCCAAGCTTTTCGCTATGCGCTTTTGCGGCGCGCCCTTGAATACGCTGTCGCTAATCACTGTGTGGTCACGGATGAAGCCTCGGCTGTGGAAGCGCTTGGTCAGGCCCCCAAGCTGGTTAGTGGGCGTCGTGATAATCTCAAGATCACTCATCCTGATGACCTTGCCCTTGCTGCCGCTATCATGGCGTCGCAAGTAGCCCAATCCTCTGAATCTGAAAGGAGTTGTTAATGCGAATT
>NZ_JABUZF010000268.1:97794-124567 GCF_014897885.1 Halomonas sp. 3D7M
GTTGGCGACCATTTGATGATTGGTGGCGTTAAGCTGCCTTTCGAACATGGTTTTGTTGCCCACTCGGATGGCGATGTGTTGCTGCATGCTATCAGTGACGCACTGCTGGGTGCCTGTGCGCTCGGCGATATCGGGCGGCATTTCCCCGATACTGACCCAGCATGGGCTGGCGCAGATAGTCGCCATTTATTGCGCCACGTGGTTCAACTGGTTCACACAGAGGGCTTCTGTGTGGTTAACCTGGATGCCACGTTAATGGCGCAGGCGCCTAAAATGGCGCCGCATATTGATACGATGCGCGCTGTCATCGCTGAAGATTTAGGTATTAGCCTTGGGCAGGTCAATGTTAAAGCCACGACGACTGAACGGCTTGGGTTTACCGGACGAGGCGAGGGTATCGCCGCTGAGGCAGTGGTGTTGATTGAACACCAAGAGGCGTTAAATGCTTAATTTACCCGCTTGGCAGCGCTGCTTAGATGCCGAGTTCGGTGCCCCTAGTCCAGGTTGCTATCGCGTTCAGCCAGAAGATTTTGTCGTCGACGAGCAGCTGGACTTTACGCCTGAAAATCATGGTGAGCACCTGTGGTTACGTCTTGAAAAGCGCCATCAAACCACGTTAGATGTGGTAAAAAGCGTCAGCCGCCTGTGTGGTGTCACACTTCGAGATGTGGGCTACTCCGGGATGAAGGATCGTGTCGCAGTGACGCGGCAGTGGCTAAGCGTGCATTTGCCCGGACGCGAGGCGCCAAGTGATTTGAGCGAATCATTAGCGGCAGTGGGTATTACGGTGTTGGCCCAGGCAAGGCATCCCCGAAAACTCAAACGCGGTGTCCATCGCACGAACCACTTTACGTTGCGGCTGAGTGGCGAAGCGGTTCAACGTCCGAATTTTTTTGACCGCTGGGAGGCGCTTTGTCGCCACGGTGTGCCTAACTATTTCGGACCCCAGCGTTTTGGTCCTGAAGGGCGGAATTTACAGCGTGCAGAAGCTCTTCTAGCGAAAGGTTGGCGCAAGCGAGATGATCGCCAAGGAATGATGCTTTCCACCGCGCGTAGTTTCTTGTTTAACGAGTTGCTGAGCGAGCGTTTGACGGATGGAACGTGGTGCCAGCCGCTAGCGGGCGATATGCTGATGCTGGATGGCACACACAGCGTGTTTACCGTTGATGCCGTTGACGACGACTTGATCGGTCGTGCCGCTGCGCTTGATATTCATCCAACCGGTGCCCTGTGGGGTGTCGGGGAACTCGCTGAGTATCAAGTGGCTGACTACGAAAAACGGTTGTTAGCGTGCCATCCAATGCTGTGCGAGGGATTGGTGAAAAGCGCTGTGAAACGCTCCCATCGGGCGCTGCGAGCAAGGTTAATTTCGCCTAGTATCGAGATATTACCTAATGCCGTGGTACTCTCATTTGCCTTACCACGGGGAAGTTTTGCCACGGCGGTGGTGAGTGAGTTAATTGCTCATCCGGATTTTGCTTAATGCGCCTAACCTGCGCTTATCTTTGCTAGGCATCCATAAAGGAGACGTTAATGCGGCGACTGCTGCTTTCCAATGACGATGGCGTCCATGCACCGGGCTTGCGGGCACTTCATGATGCGCTAGTCGCCCATGCGAATTTACGTGTGGTTGCTCCCGATCGAGACCGCAGCGGCGCCAGTAACTCGCTGACGCTTTCTCGTCCGCTCTCTTTAACCGCGTTAGATAATGGCTTTTATAGCGTAGACGGTACGCCTGCCGACTGTGTTTATCTGGGCGTGAACGGCGTCTGGGATGAGCGTCCTGACTTGGTGATTTCGGGGATTAATCACGGCAGCAATCTTGGCGATGACGTACTCTATTCAGGCACTGTGGCGGCTGCCATGGAAGGGCGCAATTTGGGCATGACTGCCATTGCTATGTCGCTGTGTGGTGAGCGCTATTTCGCGACGGCAGCGAAAGTGGCGGCCAGCTTAATCGGTGCTGCCGATCAGCTATCACGGTGCTGCCGATCAGCTATCACTGCCACCCCGCACCCTCTTGAATGTCAACGTGCCAGATGTTCCGTGGGAAGAAATTAAAGGCGTCAGAGTGACCCGCTTAGGCTATCGCGGACCAGCAGAGAAACCTGTTCCCGTAAAAGATCCGCGTGGTCGTACGCGCTTCTGGATAGCACCGGTGGCGGCTAACGCCGATGATGGTGAAGATACTGACTTCTCTGCTATCGAAGCGGGTTATGTTTCCATTACGCCACTACAAACTGACTTAACGCGCCATCCCGCGCGCAGCGACGTGCAGGACTGGTTGGATGCTTTTGCCTGAGCTTTCGCCCAACGAGCTGCGCGGACGAGGCATGACCTCTCAGCGGACTCGAGATCGCATGGTAGAGCGGCTTGAGCAGCAGGGTATTCAGGATGCGCGGGTGCTCGATATTATGGCAGTTGAGCCAAGGCATTTGTTCGTTGATGAAGCGCTGGCGCATCGTGCGTATGAAGACACCGCGCTGCCTATCGGTTTTGGTCAGACACTATCGCAACCCTTGACGGTTGCGCGCATGACCGAGCTGGTGCTGCGGGCTAATCCAAAGCGTGTGCTTGAAGTAGGGACCGGTTCGGGGTATCAAACGCTGATACTGTCCCGGCTGGTGCCAATGCTTTACTCGGTCGAACGCATTTATGCATTACATCAACGCGCTGCAGAGCGGCTTTGGCGGCTTGATGCCCCAGCGACGCTGGCAGTAGCTGATGGTGGTGAGGGGTGGCAAGAAGCTGCGCCTTTTGATGTGATTTTGTTAACCGCTTGTGCTCAAACGCTGCCAGAAGCTCTATTGGAGCAGCTTAGCCATGATGGTGTGCTCATTGCTCCATTGGAAGAGCCTGACGGTAGCCAATGGCTCACCCAAATAAAACGCATTGGTAGTGCCTTTGAAAAGCGTCGGCTCGAACCCGTACGCTTTGTACCTCTATTGCAAGGAGTGGTGGATTGAAGCGTCGATTTGTAGAGCTGTTTTTAAAAGGCGCAGGGATGGGGGCAGCCGATGCGGTGCCCGGTGTTTCAGGTGGAACGATCGCATTTATTACCGGTATTTATGAGGAACTCATTAATACCATCAAACAGTTTGGTCCCGGCGCCTTCATCGCTTGGCGTCGTGGTGGTTGGCTAGCGCTGGCTCAGCATTTGAATTTGGCCTTTTTAGTGCCGCTGCTACTTGGCGTTGCGGTTAGCCTTTTCAGTGTGGCTCATATAGCGCTTTGGCTAATGGAAGCGCAGCCGCTGCTGATAGAGGGATTTTTCTTCGGCTTGGTGGCCGCGTCGGGGTTTGTTGTCGCCAAGGCGGGAAAAGGCTGGAAATTTTGGTACTTATTGCCGATGGTCGGAGGGCTGCTGTTGGCCAAGTCGCTGCCAGGTATGATGCCGCTGGTGTTACTTATTGGTAATGAAGCTCTGGTAGTCATGGTAGCAGGCTGTATTGCTATTAGCGCCATGCTGTTGCCAGGGGTGTCTGGTAGCTTCTTGCTGCTTACGATGGGACTTTATGGCACCATTTTAGGGGCTATTCGAAGCTTTGATATCGGTATTATCATACTTTTTGGCATGGGATGTGTTGTTGGTTTGGCGTTATTCTCGCGACTACTGTCGTGGCTTCTGCGTCGCCATCATGATTCTACGCTACAGCTTTTGCTCGGGTTTATTGTTGGCTCGTTACCCGTGTTATGGCCGTGGAAAGAGCTGGTACGTTATCAGCTTGGCCCTGATGGGCAAATGATCCCGTTGGCTCATCGTTATCTGTTGCCTAGTGACTATGCGGTATTGTCTGGTGCATCTGCACAAACGGTAGGCGTTGTGGCACTAATGGTGGTTGGCGCACTATTGGTGGTGTTATTAAACCGTCGCGCAGTGCACTATGCCGGGCATAGATCAATAGGAAACGCGCGCGACGTTGAAAAGGAGTAGGGTTTCCATGCGTAAGGTTTTCATCATGTCAGTATTGGCGTTAGCTGTCAGCGGCTGCGCCAATCAGCAGCAAAACACCCCACAAGTGCGTGATTTAAGTGAAGCGCGCCGCGCGGTAGCAGACTCACCTCAATATACTGTTAAAGCAGGCGATACCCTTTATGGCATCGCATGGCAGCACAATCTTGATTATCGTCAGTTGGCGCAAATCAACAATATTGATGCGCCTTATCAAATTTACCCAGGCCAAACCATTGCGTTGCGTGCAGGAGCGGCGGCATCAAGTAACCCGTCAGCAGGCTCCTCTGCCCCAGAGCGCCCTGCTTCGGGCGCTGTTGCAACAGGTCTGAATCCTCAAACGACTTCCGTGGCAAGTAACGATCAGCAGCTAGATTGGTTACTGCCTGATGAGAGTGCGATTGAGCGTAATCAGCGTTTAACGGCTGAGCGGGCGGAACGTGCTGAGCAAGCTGCTGAGCAGGCGTCGGTGGCCGCCGCGCAGCAAGTGGCTGATAGCGCAAGTGCCGCTAACACCGAGGCGACGTCTACTGTTGAGGCGTCTCAGCCAGAGCCCGCGAGTGAGCCAGAACCAACGCCTGAGCCAGAGCCCAAACCTGAACCAACCCCAGAGCCTGAGCCAGCAGCGGCTACGCCGCCTGCTGAGGCTGAGCAGCCGAGCCAAACCGCTCGCGTTGACCGCTCCTCTCGCACCTTTACACCTGTTGATAATGTTAACTGGCAATGGCCAGCAACAGGCCAGGTAACCGGAGAGTTTGGCCAGGGGGGCTCTATCACCGCTGGGATTGATATCGACGGTCAAAAGGGGCAACCTGTCAAGGCGGCAGGCCCTGGTATCGTTGTCTATGCAGGTAGCGGCGTTCGGGGTTACGGTAACTTAATACTACTCAAACACAACGATCAGTATCTGAGTGCTTACGCGCATAATGATAGCTTAAGCGTTAAAGAAAATGATGTCGTTGAAGCGGGAGAAGTGATTGCCACGATGGGGGATAGCGATGCAGATAGTGTCAAACTGCACTTTGAAGTACGCCGTGATGGGCAGCCTCAAAATCCCTTGGACTATCTGCCGTCCCGTTAATCATTGCCAAGCGAACCTTTCAGTTGGTGTGCTTGGGGTACCCGAATAGCTAGAGTTAGGGCGTCATATAACAAAAATGGTGTAAGTGCACAGGGAGTGCGGCCACCTTTACCTTTCTAAATGGCGGTTAGGCGAAATAACGGGGGATACTACCATGAGTATGCTGGAGAAGGATCTACAGGAGGTTGACCTGGACGCTGTTGAAGAGGCGCTGGATAGTGTTGATGATGTCTCCGCGGAGGAGGACGCCTTTGAAAAAGCGTTGAGCCGTGATGAGCGTCAATCGACTCAAAGCTTGGACGCGACACAAATCTATCTCAATGAAATTGGTTTTTCGCCGTTATTAACGCCGGAAGAAGAGGTCTACTACGGCCGTTTAGCGCGTAAAGGTGACCCGCTTGGACGGTCAAGGATGATCGAGTCTAACCTTCGCCTGGTTGTTAAAATCGCCAGGCGCTACCTTAATCGGGGGCTTACGCTGCTTGACTTGATTGAGGAGGGTAACCTTGGGCTAATTCGGGCGGTGGAAAAGTTTGATCCTGAGCGAGGGTTCCGCTTTTCTACCTATGCCACGTGGTGGATTCGACAAACCATTGAGCGTGCGCTAATGAATCAAACGCGCACCATTCGTTTGCCGATCCATGTGGTTAAAGAGCTAAATATTTACCTGCGTGCAGCGCGTGAACTGACCCAAAAGCTTGATCATGAAGCAACAGCAGAAGAGATCGCCGATCATCTCGACAAGCCAGTAGAAACGGTTAAGAAGATGCTTGGGCTTAATGAGCGCGTCTCCTCGGTAGATTACCCAATGGGTGGCGAAAGCGATAAGCCGTTAATCGACACCTTAACCGACGACGATGTGCTAGGGCCGGAAGCATGCTTAGTGGATGGCGATGTGCGTGAGCACGTAGACCACTGGTTGGATGAGCTCAGTGATAAGCAGCGTGAGGTGGTGGTACGCCGCTTTGGTTTGCGAGGTCATGAGTCCGCTACGTTGGAAGAAGTTGGTGCAGAAATTGGCTTAACTCGCGAACGTGTTAGGCAAATTCAAGTAGAAGCACTAAAGAAACTGCGCCGCTCATTGGAAAAGCAGGGCCTTTCCCTTAACGCTATTTTCGAGAGCTAATCGCAGTAAGCTATTGTGTCATACCGACCATAACGCACCGAGTTCATCGCTCGGTGCGTTGTTTTTGACGCCCATTGGTTGAACCGTTAACTATTGACTGTGTAAGTGAGAAACGTGATGCGCCCCTTGGTGGCCCATATTGATTTAGACGCCCTGCGTCATAACTATCAGCTAGCGTGCCGCTGCGCCCCTCAAAGTCGCTCGGTAGCCGTTATTAAAGCGGATGCGTATGGTCACGGTGCGCTTGAGTGCGCGCGTGCGCTAGAAGCTGAGGTGCCCGCATTTGCTGTCGCTTGCATAGAAGAAGCGATTAGCCTGCGTGAAGGGGGAATTAAAAAACCTATTGTATTGCTGGAAGGTATTTTTACCGCTGACGAGCTGGCGCTCGTTGATCAGCACAATTTTTGGATCAGCGTTCACAGTGAGTGGCAGGTGGCGGCCTTATTGGCTTTTTCACCCCGTCAACCTATTCCGGTATGGATGAAAGTGGATTCCGGTATGCATCGTTTAGGCTTTTCTCTAGACGAGGCACCTGATGTTTGGCAGCGGTTAGCTAGCGCACCACAGGTAACCGCGCTGCATTTGATGAGCCACTTTGCGACAGCAGATGCACGTGAGGGCAGCTACTTTAATCAGCAAATGGCCGCTTTAACGGCATTAGCGGAAGCGCTTGATGCGCCCCTATGCCTAGCAAACTCCCCCGCAACACTGGCATGGCCAATCGCACATGGCGACTGGAATCGCCCTGGTGTCATGCTGTATGGCAGTGACCCGCTGGAAGAAGCCAACGAGACCACCCGGCAACTGCGCCCGGTGATGAGTTTACGCTCCGAAATTATTGCCCTCCGTGAACTAGAGGAGGGTGAGCCTGTTGGCTATGGTGGCCGCTGGCGCGCATCTCGGCGTTCTAAAATTGCCGTCGTTGCGGCAGGCTATGGCGATGGTTATGATCGCCACGCCATAGACGGCACCCCGGTGTTAGTGAATGGTCAGCGCTGTGCGATTGCCGGCAAGGTCTCCATGGATATGCTAACCGTAGATGTCACCGACGTGCCGGGGGCTGCTATCGGTAGTGAGGTAGTGCTGTGGGGAGCTGCTAGCAACGGTGCTGTGTTGTCAATTGATGAGGTAGCACGCTATTGCGATACCATCAGCTATACCCTGTTAACGGGAGTGCTACCAAGAGCGTCGCGTCGCTACCATGGAGCCTTTGTTTAAACGGTTACCAGTATGTCTAAAAGCTCATATCCGCAGTCGTTTGCACACCCTCGTTATTGGCCAACCTGGCTTGCGATAGGCGCGATGCATCTTGTTGCCTGGTTTCCCTGGCGGCTTAAGTTATGGGTGGGGAAAGTAATTGGTTTGTTAGCATGGCGCTTTATAAAGCGCCGGCGGCATATCACTGAGACAAATATTGCTCTCTGTTTCCCGGAAAAAAGTGCTGATGAGCAGCGCCGCTTGGTAAAAGAGGTTTTTATCGCCAACGGTATTGGCTTAGTGGAAACAGCCACGGGTTGGTGCCGTGATGCGGAAGGGTTACGGCACCGGGTGGCCTATCATGGCCAAGAGCATCTCGCACGGGCTAAAGCGCAAGGCAAGGGCGTGCTGGTGGTTGGGATTCATTTCTCCACACTGGATTTAGGGGGAGCGCTGCATTCGCTATTTTTACCTGCCGATGTGGTTTATCGACCCCACAACAACCCCTTATTCGAACGCTTTATGACCCGTGCCCGCTCGCGAATTTTTGGTCAGGCGATTGATCGACATGACTTGCGTGGTGTTGTTCGGCGAATAAAGTCGGGCCATGTTGTGTGGTATTCACCAGACCAAGACTTTGGCCGCGATGTCAGCGTGTTCGCGCCACTGTTCGGCCAGCAAGCCGCTACCATTAGGCTGACCGCAAAAATCGCCAGAATGACGGGGGCGCCGGTGGTGCCGTTGATGTTCCACCGCAATCCTGATAACCAGACATATACCATCAGCTGCCTGCCCGCGCTTGATAACTTCCCAAGCGATGATGAAGTGGCCGACGCTACTCGGGTAAATGAGTTTATCGAACAAGCTATTCGTAAGTACCCTGAGCAGTACTTATGGCTTCATCGGCGCTTTAAAACGCGTCCGGAAGGTGAGCCAAGTGTTTACTAGCGATATCCGTTAACAAAAAAAGCCGTTCTGCTTAGTAGCAAAACGGCTTTTCGTTAACTTTGAAAGCAGATGTTAGTCCAGATTTCGAGAGTAGAAAATCTCTAACATCTCTTTGCGCAGACGGCTTTCAATGTCCCGTGCTTCTTCGAAGGTAATGTCGCGGCGCGATGTGCCGAACAGATAGTTATCAAGTTCGAAGTCTTTCAGCAGCATTTTGGTGTGGAACATGTTTTCTTGATAAACATTCACATCGATCATTTGATAGGCGTGCTTGGTATCTTCTGCCAAGTAATCCTGGATCGAGGTAATGTCGTGATCAATAAACAGCTTTTTACCATCGACATCGCGGGTAAAGCCACGAACCCGATAATCCATGGTGACAATGTCAGAGTCGAAGCTGTGAATTAGGTAGTTCAGTGCTTTCAATGGGCTGATGTGGCCACAGGTAGACACATCAATATCCAATCGAAAGGTGCTGATACCGTTGTCAGGATGCGACTCAGGATAGCTGTGTACTGTCACGTGGCTTTTATCAAGATGCGCCACGACTGTTTCAGGTAGCGGTCCAGGGCCTGGTTCAGTTTGCTCTGGGTTTGCTTCATCCAGCTCGTGTTCAGCAATCAGAATCGTAACGCTGGCCCCATGGGGCTCATAGTCTTGACGAGCAATATTGAGCACATGAGCGCCAATAATATTGGTGACGTCTTTTAGAATCTGCGTCAAACGTTCGGCGTTGTAAAGCTCATCGATATAATCAATGTAAGCCGCACGCTGCTCTTCGGTTTTGGCGTAACAGATGTCGTAAATGTTAAAGCTCAACGAGCTAGTCAGGTTATTAAACCCGTGGAGTCGGAGATTATCTGACACGTCCGAACCTCCCTATGGCAGATGAAGACACCCCGACGAGCCAGCGCCGGAACCGATAGTAACTTGTCACCGTGATGCTGTAGTCGCTTTCTGCAAAGCGGCTGTTTGCTACGCAGTAGGGGTAAAAACAAGCGAGCGTATTATGCCCGCCAAGCGCATGGTATGCATCCAGCCGCGCTATTTTTTTTAATAAACAGGGAAGATGGCGCTCCGAGTCGTTCAAGCGTCGACAATCTCAAAAGAGTGGGTAATCTCAACGCCGCCTTGTGTCAGCATAATAGATGCGCTGCAGTACTTCTCTGCAGAGAGCTCAACCGCTCGCTGTACCTGCTTCTCTTTTAAGTTGCGGCCAGTCACCACAAAGTGTACGTGGATTTTGGTAAACACGGAGGGCACTTCATCAGCGCGCTCTGCGTCAAGCTCCGCGATGCAGTCGGTGACATCAGCGCGGGCTTTATCCAGAATATTCAAAATGTCAAAGGCGGTGCAGCTACCCATGCCCATCAGCAGCATTTCCATTGGGCGAGGGCCGGTGTTGCGGCCGCCGTGGTCAGGAGGGCCGTCGATAACGACGCTATGCCCACTACCGGACTCTGCTACAAATTGGCGACCATCTGTCCATTTTACCCGTGCTTTCACGTCGCTCTCCTCATCTAGGCACCTATAGGTAGTTGCGAAGCATAACATTTCTAGCGATAGACGCACTTTTTCATCGCTTGCTGATCTGTTGCGCCAATAGGTGGTGTTCAAGAACCTCAAGGCGCTCTGGAGTGCCCACATCGACCCAGTGGCCTGAAAAGTGTTCACCGCTAACGCGCTTGTCTGCCATTGCCTGCTTAAGCAGTGGTGCTAGGGCAAACGCTCCAGGCGCCTGATCGGCAAGAAGGTCCGGGTGTAGCAGGCTAATGCCGGCAAAGGTGAGACGCTGATGGCCTTCCACGCCAACGCGCCCGTTGATAAGGGAAAAATCACCGCTAGGGTGGTGGGAAGGGTTATCTACTAGCACAAGATGGGCGACGTCACTTCCCTGTAGCAGTGATTCTGAGGGAATGTAATCGCACCAGACATCCCCATTGACCAGCAGAAACGGGGCATCGCCAAGCAGGGGGAGTGCCTTTTGAATGCCTCCGCCGGTTTCTAAGGGCGTCTCTTCATGGCTCCAAAGAATCCGTAATTGGTAGTCGTTTCCATCACCAAGCGCTGCCATGATCTGCTCTGCGCGATAGCTCACGTTGATAACCACCTCATCAATGCCTGCACGCTTGAGCCGTTCGAGATGGTGCACAATAAGTGGCTTATCGCCTACTGGTAGCAGTGGTTTTGGGCAGTGGTCGGTAAGCGGCCGCATCCGTTTGCCAAGTCCCGCGGCTAAAATCATCGCTTTCATAAAGTGCTTTCCGCTAAACGTAGGGCAATGGCGGGGCGCAGTGTGTCACTTACCCATTCAGCAAACTCGCTGTGCTGGGGCAGCGCGGTTAGGCTATCTTCTAAGTGCGCTAAAAAATGCGGCAGGCGTGATAAATAGCCTTGTTTGGCATCACGAAGCGTTAAGCGGCAAAAAATTCCCAGCACTTTTAGGCAGCGTTGAGCGGCCATGGCTTGGCATTGGATAAGAAATTCATCATTACTGACATGGCGAGAGAGACGCCCATCTTGACGCGCTTGGTGATAGAACGAGTCGACAAACTGCATAAACTGCGCCGGAGAAAAGCGGCAGTAGCGACCGCGCAGTAAGGAAATAACGTCGTAACTGATTGGCCCTGCCACCGCGTCTTGAAAGTCAATCATGTAAAGCTGCTGGTCGTGCACCATGATATTCATCGCATCGTAATCGCGGTGTACGCTGACGACGGGTTGATCGAGGGCTTGCTCAACGAGGTGGCCACGCAGCGCATCCCAACTGGCTGGCGTTGATAACGACAGCCAATTGTTTAAACACCACTCAGGAAAAAGGTCGAGCTCTCGGTTCAGCAGCGTCGCATCATAAGGCGGCAGCGCGGCAGGGTTGGCGCGGTTTTGTAACTTGGCCAGTAACGACAGTGCATCGAAATGACTTTGCTGAATGCGCGCGTCATCAGTGAATAGGGCCTGTAATGGGGTATCCCCAAGGTCATCCAGCAACAAAAAGCCTGCGTCGAGATCGGCGGCGTAAATATGCGGAACGGGCAGTTTTGCCGCGTACCAGCGCTTTCCTATAGCGACGAACGGTGTTGAGTCTTCCTGGTCAGGGGGGGCATCCATTACTATGCGAGTACCGCCGCAGGGCAGTGTCAGCCGGAAATATCGCCGGAAACTGGCGTCACCGCCCGCTGGAGAGAGGCGGATAGCGGCGCTATTTAGGCCATTTTGTTCAGCCGCCCACTGGGTGAGGGCGTCAATCCTAGAAGAGGACATGCAAGCTCCTTGCTGGTCGGGCATCATGCGGGCTGTATAATACCGATTCTGGATGCCAAGGATAACGAACATGGGCAAGCGAATCTCGCGTACCGTACCGGTTGCGCACACGCTGTTGGGCAGTTTGCTCGCTGGCGCCTCATTTTCAGCGGTGGCACAAGGCCAGACGCTGCCTGCCGAGGCGCTTGATTGGCAGGCCTGGAGCCAAGATGAAGCACCGCATCAGCTGTGTCGAGGGCGATATGTGATGCCTGACTACCGCTTGCCAGCGGTGGATAACCCTGAAATGTTGTCGGTGGAGACTCAGGAAGCCGATTACGCCGCAGATGGTGAAGCGTTGTTGCGCGGTGATGTTGTACTGCGTCGTGGAAACACAGAGTTGCAGGCGGCGCAGATGTATTTACCCGCCGACCGCCAACGCGTAGATGCAGAAGGCAATCTCGCCATACGAAATGGTCAGGCGTTGGTGCGCGGCGAGCAAGCCACGTTAATGCTCAACGATGACCGAGCCTCGTTACGCAACAGCCACTATGTGCTTTACGAACAGCATTTACGCGGTCAGGCCAGTCAATTAGAGCAAACCGGTGAAGAGCAATATCGTCTGCACAATGCTTCATTTACGACGTGTGATCCAGGTGCCAATAGCTGGCAACTCGTTAGTAGCGATATAAAGTTGGATCAAGCAAAAGGGTTTGGTACCGCACGACACGCACGTTTAGAAGTAAAAGACGTACCGATTTTTTACTGGCCTTGGCTACGTTTCCCCATTGATGACCGCCGTCATACAGGATTGCTGTCACCTTCTATTAGCTTTTCCAATGAGGGGTTTGACTATGCGCAGCCCTTTTACTGGAACATAGCGCCAAATCAAGATGCCACCATTACACCGCGCTGGATGTCTGACCGTGGGCTGCTGCTCAATGGTGAGTACCGCTACCTGCTTGAAGAGAGCCGAGGGACGGTAGAAGGCGGATATATCAATAGTGATGACGGCAGCGAAAATGGTGATAACCGCTTCGAAGGCAATGATCGCTGGTATATTGATGCACAGCATGCAGGAACGCTGGCGCCACGCAGTGATTACCAATTGCGCTATGGTGCCGCTAGCGATGGGCGCTATTTCGATGATTTTGGTGGTGAGTTTGGCAATAGTGAGCGCGTTAGTATGGAGCGGCTCGCTCAGGTAGATTACCGCGGTGAGCGTTGGCAGTTAGATGCCCGTGCCCAAGGCTTCCAGCGGTTGGAAGATCCGCTGAGTGATTCCGATAAGCCATTTTATCGTCTGCCAAGTTTGACAGCGAACTCTGACTGGCAGTTAGGTGGCGGTCTCTATACACAATGGCACTCTAACGCGACCTATTTCTGGCGTGATGTAGACGAGCGACAGGTGCCTGAGCGCGAAGCCGCCATCGGCACGCGCCTGCATCTCACGCCGGCTATCGGTTGGCGTTTTGAGCAACCCTGGGGCTATATCGAGCCGCGTACCGAGTTATGGCATACCGCTTATGAGTTGGATTATGGCGATCGCGTCACTGATCGAGGTACGTCTCCCAGCCGTAGTGCGGCGGTCACATCGATAGATAGTGGCCTGGTGTTTGAGCGTGAATTAGAACTGAGCGGACGAGACTATCGCCAAACCCTTGAGCCACGTTTGAACTACGCATACGTTCCACGTACTAATCAAACACAACTGCCTGATTTTGACAGCCGCGAGCGAGCGTTCTCGTGGGATCAGCTATGGTCTCCTCATCGTTTCTCTGGCGCAGATCGTTTAGGTGATCTCAATCGCGTGTCGCTTGGCGTACAATCTCGCTTTATTGAAGACGCCACCGGACGGGATCGATTAACTTTTGGGGTTGGGCAAAGTGTTTATTTATCCGAGCGTCGCATCGATAGTGAGGGCGACCCAGACACATTGCCTGCTCGTCCAGAGGATGATCCCAGTGTGAATCCGCTTAGTCGCTATCAAGCTACTCGCGATCGCTCTCCGCTGGTGACGCGCCTCGATTGGCAGATTAATGATCGGTGGAGTACGGGGTATGAATGGTTATACGACGACCAGCGTGAACAGACCGAACGCTCTAGCGTTGATGCGCGTTATCGCCATCCCGCTGGCCACGTAGTGAACCTTGGTTACCGTTGGGAGATCGAAGGTTTCGATCCAGGCGTCGTACCCGGTGATGACGGATTTAGAGATTACAGCCGGGAAGAGTGGGATCTGTCACTTGCTTGGAAAGCCAGCCCGAGGATTGATTTGATTGGTCGCTATCTGCACGATCAAACCAATGACCGCGCGCTTGAGCGGCTGGCAGGCGTTCAATGGAACGACTGCTGCTACGGCTTACAGCTAGTATGGCGTGAGTGGGTAGACGATAACGACACCGCCCCTGTGGGTGATGACTTTAATGATCGCGGGCTATTTTTACGCTTTGTATTCCGTGGCCTGGGTGGCGTTGGTCAACAGGCTGACGGCTACTTTGAACAGGCCATTCCTGGCTACCGCCCAACGCCGCTGTAACGATTTTGTTAAATGGCGACTGACTGAAAGAGATTCTTTATGACTACCAGAAAGACCCTGCTGACCGATGGCTTGAAAAAGCGGGCAAAACTGCTTTCTGCGGGCGGCATGATGGCGCTCTGCCTTGGAACGAGTGCTGCGCTTGTGCCGCTGTCGGTTTACGCCCAAAATTTCGAATCAACCCAGCGGCAAATGCTGGATAGCGTTGTGGCTGTCGTTAATGACGGCGTCATCATGCGCAGTGAGCTTGATGACCGCATTGCCCAGGTAGAGCAGCAGGCGCAAACCCAGGACGGTAACTTACCGCCCCGTAGCCAACTGGCTCAGCAGGTACTAGAGCGCATGGTGATGGATGAAATCCAGCTGCAAATGGCCCGCCAAGCCAACCTTAGCGTGGATGACACGGAGCTAAATCGTCAGTTGCGCTCCATTGCTGAGTCTAACGGCATGACGCTAGAACAGTTTGCCGATGCCGTGGAGGCAGACGGCATGACCCTGGGTGGCGTACGTGAAGAAATACGCCGCGAAATGCTGATGCGCCAAGTGCAGCAGCGCCAAATTAGTCAACGTGTCACCGTGACTGAGCGTGACGTTGAACGCTTCTTGAGCCAGCAGCCATCTCAGCAGGGGCAAGCGTTCATTGAAGAGATACGTGCCCGCCACGTGTTGGTAGAATTAACGCCAACACGCAATGAAGACCAGGCTCGTGCCCGCGCTGAGCAGGCTCGCCAGCGTTTACAGCAGGGGGCAGACTTTGCGTCCGTCGCTCGTGAGTTTAGCGACGACCGTGGTAGTGCCATGAACGGCGGCGAGCTTGGTTGGGTGCGTCCAGGGCAAACGGTGCCAGCTTTTGAAGAAGCGATGGGGTCGCTAAGTACTAACCAGCTCTCTGAGCCAGTGCGCTCTCAGTTTGGCTACCACGTCATTGAAGTGCTAGAGCGTCGCCGTCAGGATGTGACGGATGAAAGTCGCCGTGAGCAGGTTCGTCAGGCCATTTTCCAGCGTCGTGCTAACGAAGAGCTACAGTCGTGGCAGCGTGAAATGCGTGAACAGGCTTTTGTCGATATTCGCCTTTAATGAGCCAATCTAATGAGCAATAGCGCGCCACTGCTGATAACCACCGGAGAGCCAGCGGGCATCGGGCCAGAAATCACACTGATGCTGGCCGCCAATGGTCAATTGAATAACACGGTGGCTATTGGCGATACGCAGCTGCTGAAACAGCGTGCGTCGCTGCTGGGGCTTCCTCTTGATGTGATAGAAGCAGCCCCTGGAAGCAGTGTGACTTCCTCGCCAGGGCGTTTGGTTGTGTGGCCCGCGACCCTTCGCGAATCAGCGCTCCCCGGCGTGCTCAATCCTGCTAATGCAGGCTATGTGCTAGAGACGTTGCAAATCGCTGTCGACGCCTGTCTACAGGGGCATGCAGCGGCCATGGTCACTGCGCCGCTGCATAAAGGGGTGATTATCGAAGGCGGCTTTGCTAACTTCACTGGCCACACCGAATGGCTGCGCGATGCCTGTGGGGTTGATGAGGTCGTGATGTTGTTGGCTACCGACCAAGCACTGCATGCTCAGTCGAGCCGTTGGCAGGGTAGCAGTGACCTACGCGTCGCACTTGTCACCACACACCTACCGCTGCGTGACGTGGCGGATGCGGTTACCTACGACAAAATTACCCGTATTAGCCGTTTGCTTGCGACTGATCTGAAAAACCAGTTTGGGATTGCCGCTCCGCGCATTGCGGTGTGTGGATTAAACCCCCATGCCGGAGAAGATGGCCATTTAGGGCGCGAAGAACTCGATGTTATTATCCCCGCGCTGAAAGCGCTGCGCGCTGAAGGCCTTGATGTTCAAGGCCCGCTGCCAGCTGATACGCTTTTCACGCCGCGCCATTTAGCGGGCGTTGATGCGGTGCTGGCGATGTATCATGACCAGGGGTTGGCAGTGTTAAAATACGCAGGCTTTGGTCAGGCGGCGAATATTACACTTGGCTTGCCGCTGGTGCGTACTTCGGTAGACCACGGTACCGCGCTCAGTTTAGCCGGTCGCGGTACTGCCGACCCCAATAGCTTAGGCGTAGCTCTCGCGCTAGCAAAGCGACTTTCCGCACAGCGCGCCAATGGCTTAAATGCTTTATGAATCAACCCTCCAAGGAACACTGTTAGATGTCTCAAGTGCCTCAGCAGCACCGCGCTCGTAAACGCTTTGGTCAAAACTTTCTGCGTGACCTCGGCATCATTTCGCGTATTGTCCGTGCCATTGGGCCTCGCGAAAGCGACCGACTCGTCGAAATTGGCCCTGGGCAAGGCGCGCTCACTGCTCCGTTGCTAGAGGCGGCAGGAAAGCTTGAAGTCATTGAATTAGACCGTGACCTGATTCCGGGCTTAAGGGTGCAGTTTTTTAACTACCCTGACTTTGTTATCCATGAGGGTGACGCACTAAAGTTTGATTTCGCCGCGCTAAGAGGGGATGGCCCTGCGCTGCGAGTCGTCGGTAACCTGCCTTACAACATCTCGACGCCATTGATAGTGCATCTCTTAACCATGGGCAATGCGATTGCCGATATGCACTTTATGCTGCAAAAAGAAGTTGTTGAGCGTTTGGCCGCTGAACCAGGTAGCACTGATTGGGGGCGCCTGTCGGTGATGGCGCAATATTACTGCCACGTTGATCAGCTGTTTGTCGTGCCGCCGGAAGCCTTTGTTCCCAGGCCGAAAGTTGACTCCGCCATTGTGAGGCTAACGCCTCACGAAAGCTTGCCCCAAACAGCAGATGACCCAGCACTGCTGTTTGAATTGGTCAAGCTGGCGTTTGGTCAGCGACGCAAAACACTGCGCAATAACCTGAAAGGCAGGGTAAGCGTAGAAACATTAGAAGCACTAGGCATTGACCCAGCACGGCGTCCTCAAACTTTGACGGTTGCAGAGTACGTCACTATTGCCAACCAAGTGGCTACTGACGAAGCGCTTGGTGGTAATGGGAGTACCGACGCGTGAGTGCCCTAGCCATTGAGGTTAGCGTCGCGCCTGAGTACCGTGCAGCCGAGTCAGATGACCGTGAGTCGCGCTTCGTGTTTAGTTACACCGTGACGGTGCATAACCAAAGCCCTCATAGCGTGCAGCTCATGGCGCGCTACTGGAAAATTACCCAAGGTAACGGTGATAGCCAAGAGGTGCGTGGCAAAGGGGTGGTGGGCCAGCAGCCATTAATTGGCCCGGGGCAGCGTTTTCGCTACACCAGTCGAGCCATTCTGCAAACGCCGGTAGGCGTTATGGAAGGCGCTTACACGCTGCTTAACACCTACACCCAGCGAGCTTTTGAAGTGCCCATTGCCCCTTTTAGGCTAGCGGTGCCGCGTCAGCTTCACTGACCATTCTCAAAAAGGGGGAGCGATGAGCACCTATGCCATTGGTGATCTGCACGGCTGTCATGCCGAGTTTGTCAGTTTGCTAGAAAAGCTAAGCTTCAATGCAGCAAACGATACACTCTGGCTGGTTGGCGACTTGGTCAATCGTGGCCCTGGCTCGCTGGCTTGCTTGCAGGAAGTGCAGGCGTTAGGTAGTGCCGCTCGATGCGTGCTGGGTAACCACGATTTTCATTTGTTGGTGGTGGCTCGTGGCGGCGGCAAACTGAAAAAAAACGATACCCTCAGCGATATTCTTGCGGCCCCACAGCGCGAACAGGTGCTGGATTGGCTGCAAAGCCAGCCATTAGCAGTTTATGAAAACAATACGCTGATGACCCATGCCGGTGTATTACCAACGTGGTGCGCCGAGCAAGCGGTATCGTTTAGTCAAGAAGTGCAGACGACCTTGCTTAGTGAGCGTTCGGGTGATTTTTTAACGCAGCTATTTGGTAATCAACCTGACCGGTTCCATGAGGATCTAGAAGGGATTGACCGTTTGCGCTGTCTCGTCAATATATTTACCCGCATGCGCTTTATCGACGCTAATGGTCGGCTAGACTTCGCTGCCAAAGAAGGCTTGGAAAGTGCGCCTGACGGATTCGCCCCTTGGTTTCAATACCCAAGAGCAGATGCGCTTCAACTGTTATTCGGGCACTGGGCGGCATTAGAGGGCCATACCCCGAACGCCAAGATAAAGGTTGAAGCGCTGGATACTGGTTGCGTGTGGGGTGGGTCGTTAACCGCTCTCAATCTGGAATCGGGTGAGCGCATCAGCGTACCTAGCCGTCAGCCTAGACATTAAAATACGAGACATTAAAACACCAGATATTGAAAAAAGGGCGGTAGCCGTGTTTCAGGTGGATGCGAAAACCAAAGGACTCAATGTTTATCGTGTTGGTGGGGCAGTGCGCGATGCGCTGTTAGGCTGGCCGGTAGTGGACAATGATTGGGTCGTCGTCGGTGCCACGCCAGAAGTCATGCAGCAGCGGGGCTTTAAACCAGTGGGGCGCGATTTTCCGGTATTCCTGCATCCTGATACCGCCGAAGAGTATGCGCTAGCGCGCACTGAGAGAAAGTCTGGCCACGGTTATGGCGGCTTTGAAGTACACGCAAGTCCTGATGTGACCTTAGAAGAAGACCTTTCAAGACGTGATTTAACCATCAACGCGATTGCGCAGCGCTTTGATGGCGCGTTGACCGACCCCTTTAACGGTCAGCGGGATATTGAGCAGCGCCTATTACGCCATGTGTCCCCGGCATTTAGTGAAGATCCCTTACGAGTACTTCGCACGGCACGCTTTCTTGCCCGTTATGCACATTTAGGGTTTGCCATCGCGCCTGAAACCCTCGAACTAATGCGAGATGTAAGTCGCAGTGGTGAGCTTAGCTACCTTGCTGCGGAGCGAGTGTGGGTCGAAACCGAAAAAGCGCTGGGTGAACCAAATCCTGACCGTTACTTCACTGCCTTAAACGATAGCGAAGCGCTGGCTGCTTGGTGGCCTGAGCTAACAGATGACGTTGTGCTGGCAAACGCGCTTGAGGCGATGGCGCTTGAGACGGTTGCACAGCTGGCTATCGACAGTTCACTTCCACTGGCTCACTGGCGCTACGCGTTGCTGGTGTCGGTATTGAATGATGCTCAGCGTGATGCGCTGGCGATAAGATTGCGATTACCTAATGCGGTGACGCAGCTGGCGCGCCATGTAGCGCTGAGTAGGGACATCTTAGCCGAGCCATTAAGTGACGAACGCGTTCTGCACTGGCTGGAGCGTTTGGATGGTTGGCGTAAGCCCGCGCAGGTTAAGGCACAGTTACAACTTATTAAGCGTTTAGCAGAGAATACGCTCGAACCGCTGGATCGGGCGTGGCAGGCTGCACAAAGCGTTGACCCTCAAGCGCTATTGCAAGCGGGTTATCGCGGTGCAGCTTTAGGTAAGGCGCTACGTGAACACCGCCAACAGGCAGTAGCAAGTGCGCTGATGGATGCGCACTAAGGGCTGGTTATAGGCTTTGCTCAGCGAGCGGACACCGCCTTTGGCACAGAGTCTGCCTGGGAAACCCAGCGCCCACGCCAATGAAAGTCGATGGCCCATAAGCGTTGACTCCCCAGTTCAAAGCGCTGCCATAGCGCAGCGTAAGACAAACCATAGATAGGGTGATACTGATCGGGTAGCAGTTCGGCTAGCGGCTGTAGAACGAAGGCATTGTGCGTGATTTCCCCTCGGGGCAGGGCAACACCGTCAACAGTGCCGCAAATACCGCCTACTGCGAGCAGGTCAATATCCAGTGCTCGAGGACTGCACTTGAGCATATCGGGAGTGCGGCCATGGGCAATTTCGAGTTGCTTAGACCACGCCTGAAGCTCGCCCACCGACCAATCGCTATCAAAGGCAACCACAAGGTTGTAAAAGTTGCGATTATCGCTAAATCCTACCGGCTCGCTTTCAAATATGCGCGATATTTGAAGGGGGCCAAACGTGTCTTCGAGCGCATCTAGGCACAGGCGGATATGAGTGTCCGGATCGATATTGCTGCCTAAACTGAGAGTAACCAAGCTCATGGAAGCGTGCCGCGGGTGATTTCAAGACCAACGCTAACGGCTTGTGGAACGGCCCCCGGTTTGCGTACGGTAAGGCGCAGCCAGATAATGGAAAACTCCTGCTGTAAGCACTCAGCTAGGCGCTCGGCAAATGTCTCGACGAGAGCAAATTGGTGCTCGTCAGCAAAGCGCTGAATTCGCTGGCAAATGGCTGCATAATCAAGCGTCAGGCTCAAATCATCTGCAGCAGCGGCGGAACGAATATCCGTTGCGAGCGATAAGTCCAAGCTCAAAGACTGAACAATAGTGCGCTCCCAGTCGTACACACCGATGACGGTATCTACTGCCAGCGCTTCGATCAAAATGCGATCCACAGCTATTCCTCTAGCGTCAACAAGCGGGGGATTGTACTTGAGGATAGCGCGAAACGACAGCTAGGTACGATCTAACGCTGGGTAGGAGTCAAGATGGTGGGCGGAGTGATATGGATGGTGGTGGGTTACTTAAGCGGAAGCTGGTTAGCGGCGCTGAGCGTATGCCGGCTAGCAGGTGTTCCTGATCCGCGATATCGGGGGTCATGTAACCCTGGGTTTTCGAACGTACTGCGCCTGTACGGGCCGCGTTTAGCCGTCGCCACGCTTTTACTCGATGCCTTAAAAGGGGCGCCTGCAGTGCTGGCAGCCAAATTGCTAGGGTTGCCTGTTTGGTTGCAAGGGGCGGTTGGATTTGCTGTTCTGCTAGGTCACAGCTATCCACTATGGCATAGGTTTCGCGGTGGTAAATCGGTTGCCAGTGCGTTTGGCGTGCTGCTGATATTGGTACCCAGCGTGGCGCTGCTTAGTGCGGTGTGCTGGATGCTGCTTGCCTGGCGGCTACGCATGGCAGCGGCAGCATCGCTCGTTAGTGCATTCGTCGCGCCACTGGCTTGTGCGTGGCTAGCACCTGACTATGTTGTGGTCGTGAGTGGGTTCAGCCTGCTGGTGCTTGCCCGTCACGGGTTAAATATTCGCCGCCTGCGCCGCGGAGAAGAGCCGCATCTACGCGGCTAGTCAGGGGCTATAGATGTAGGAGCTATAGGTGTTAAGTAGGCGTTAAGGTGTCCAACGGCCAGCGCGGCGTAGCCTTCATAATGCCGTTGTCATCCTGCTCACCCGCCGCCAGTCGTTGGGCGCCGACATAAGCAATCATCGCGCCATTGTCGGTGCAAAAGCGCCCGCGAGGGTAATAAGATCGCGCGTTGCGTTTCTGTGTTTCAATCGCGAGGCGTTCGCGCAGGCGTTGATTAGCGCTAACGCCACCTGCCACCACTAAGCGCTTCAATCCGGTTTGATCCAGTGCCCGGCGACATTTGATAACCAGGGTGTCCACTACGGCTTCTTCAAATGCCCTCGCCACATCAGCCTTGGCCTGGGTGTCTAACTCGCCAGCAGCATCTAATTGGCGAATAGCGGTCAGCGTGTGGGTTTTTAATCCCGAAAAACTGAAGTCTAGGCCAGGGCGGTCGGTCATTGGCCGTGGGAAGCGGAAGCGTTTTGGGTTGCCCTGTTCGGCAAGCTTAGCAACGTGAGGGCCGCCGGGGTAGGGGAGCCCGAGCATTTTGGCCGCTTTGTCGAAGGCCTCACCTGCAGCATCATCAACGGATTCCCCAAGTAACTGGTAGTGTCCTAGAGACTGTACTTCGACAAGTTGAGTGTGTCCGCCAGAGACCAGCAAGGCTACGAAAGGGAAGTCAGGAGCGTCATCTTCCAGCATAGGGGCTAACAGGTGGCCTTCCATGTGGTGTACGCCAAGTACGGGGATGTTCAACGCACGTGCCATACCATGCGCTGTGCTGGCACCCACCATGAGCGCGCCGACTAACCCCGGGCCAGCAGTGTAGGCAATGCCGTCTAGCTCGTTACGCGTCAGCTTGGCGTCGTGCAATACTTGCTCGATCAGTGGCAACAGTTTGCGCGTATGGTCGCGAGAAGCGAGTTCAGGCACCACGCCGCCATACTCGGCATGCATGGCAATTTGACTATACAGCGCGTCGGCGAGCAGGCCGCGGCCTCCAGTGTGCGAAGTATCATAAATCGCGACGCCCGTTTCATCGCAAGACGTTTCAATGCCCAGTACGCGCATAGCTGAAGAACTCGTTGTAAGTTAAAAAGTTGCAGGTTAGAAACCAGTGCTGCTAATCAGTCGCCTAGTTTAGCATTCTCATGCTTAAGGCGCGTAAGCATTTGCAAAGATCGCCAACCACGACTAGACTACTGTGCGCTGTAAAACTGGGTCGTACACTGTATTCTAAAAGTGTACGTACTATCCGAACTCAAGACTCCTTAAGGTAGGTGAGTGCTTAATGCCTTCTGTAAAAGTACGTGATAACGAGCCGTTTGACGTCGCCCTGCGTCGCTTCAAGCGTTCTTGCGAAAAAGCCGGTGTTCTTTCTGAAGTACGCCGCCGCGAGCACTATGAGAAGCCGACTGCTGAGCGTAAACGCAAAGCGGCAGCTGCCGTAAAACGCCACGCCAAGAAAATTCAGCGTGAGCAAAAGCGTTTCGAACGGCTCTATTGATCCGTACCCGAGGGGGCCGGAGCAGTTAGCTGGCCATCTCAAGAGGGATGTCAAGCGGCCGCCACTAGGTGGCCGTTTGTTTTTTGTTTTGTTTCATCGCTGTTTATGGTGATCTGGCAATTTGCTTGATGACTCTAGGCAAGCGAACTAGCGCTTTGCGCGAGGATGCCCGCAGTTCATGGCAGGCCAAATTCCACAACGTTTTATCGATGACCTGTTAGGCCGCGTTGATGTGGTCGAGGTGGTTGGTGAGCGTGTGCAGCTTAAAAAGGCCGGGCGTAACTATTCTGGGCTATGTCCTTTCCATCAAGAGAAAACCCCATCGTTTACGGTTAGCGCTGATAAACAGTTTTATCACTGCTTTGGGTGTGGTGCCCACGGTAATGCGCTACGCTTTCTAATGGAATACGACAAACTACCCTTTCCCGATGCGGTTGAGCAGTTGGCTAGTCGTTTGGGGCTGGATGTTCCTCGTGAGGGTGCCGATGATCCGCGCGCCCAGCAACGCGAAAAAAAGCGCAAAGAGGGCGTTAATCTTCTTGAACTTGCTGCCAGTTTTTATCGAGAACGGCTAAAAATGCAGGAAGGGCAGGGAGCACAGCGTTATCTGCAAGGACGCGGGTTATCGCCAGATGTTGTCAGTACTTATGGTATTGGCTATGCGCCTGGTGGGTGGGAAGCCCTGAAGCAGCACTTGAGTGCGCGAGGTATTGGTGAGCCTGTACAAGTAGAGTATGGCTTGCTAATTCACCGTGAAGACACGGGGCGGACGTATGACCGCTTTCGCGATCGAGTGATGTTTCCCATTCGGGATTTAAGGGGGCGTACCATCGCGTTTGGCGGTCGGGTAATGGGTGATGAACAGCCTAAGTATCTGAATTCGCCAGAAACGCCTGTCTTTCACAAAGGACGTGAGCTGTACGGACTGTATGAGGCTCGCCAAGCGTCAAGCAAGCTTGAGCAGCTCGTCATCGTTGAAGGTTACATGGATGTCGTGGCGCTGGCGCAGTACGGTATCAACAACGCTGTCGCAACCTTAGGGACGGCTACAACAGAAGACCACCTAAGCCGACTATTTCGTTTAGTCAGCCGTGTGGTGTTTTGCTTTGACGGTGACCGTGCAGGACGTCAAGCGGCCAGTCGTGCGTTGGAAACCGCCTTGCCGCAGATGATTGACGGTCGTGAAGCGCGCTTCCTGTTTCTGCCGGAAGGTGATGACCCGGATACGCTAGTGCGCCGTGAAGGTAGCGACGCATTTCAAGATCGCGTTACCTGTGCGATGCCGCTATCTGAGTTTCTTTTTGAGCAGGCAGCGCAGGGGCGTGACTTGAATACCGTGGAAGGGCGAGAGCGGTTTGCAAGTCAGGTGCTTGAGGCATTGAACAAAGTGCCTGAAGGCATGCTCAAATCGTTACTGTTGGAGGCGTTAGCTAAGCGCAGTGGGTTGGCACAATCGCAACTGAAAACGCTACTTGAGAAACGCGCGGCCGCCAGTGCGCAAAAAGAGGCGCAAAAAGAGGCGCAGAAAGCGCCTTCGCAGGAAGCCGTGCACTGGGAGCCGCTTGAGTCGCCCGACATGATGCCGTTTGAGCATCATGAGGAGCAGCTGGTCAGCGCAAAGCCTGCTGGTAAAAAGGCACAAAAGGGGCGCGCTCAGTCGCCTCGCCCGCAAGTGCTTTCAACCGTGGCGCGTATTGTGCAGCTACTGTTGCATGAGCCTGGTTTAGTGACGTCGCTGCCGGATTCCCTGGATTGGTTGCCGGAGAGTGAAGAAGCACCGCTATGCCGTGACTTGATTGAGTTGCTACGTGCCGGGCGTTATCGCAGCCCGCAAGTGGTGTTGGCGCACTTTCAGGGGAGCCATGAAGGTCAGGTCTTGGCTGAGTTGGCGTCACGGGAGTTGCTGATTCCCAAGGGAACCCGCGAGACTGAGCTGACAGGGTTGGTTGAACATCTAATAGAGGTTCAGCGCAAGCGATCGCCTCAGGAAGAGTATCAGGCGTTGCTGGATTTAGAGCGTTCTGGGCAAAAGCTGGATAAAGCGCAGCGGCAACGTTTGGCAAGCTTAATGATGGAGCTTGTTCAACGACATTAAGTCGGCTTTGCGGCGTTTGTCTTTGAATGAGTAGAGTTTGGAATGAGTAGAGTTTGAGGCGCTAGGGTTGAATTTCCCTAACGTTGGCACCAAATAAAGGGTCAGTCGCCAGGCGCTGGCCTAACCGAACAACCTAACACACCTGAATGACCGCGCAAATACGTTTCGCTGGAAAAATTCCTGCTATTTACGCTATACTGTTCGGCTTGTTGAGTTTAATCGATTCAGCGCCCCAGGTGTTTCATTCTTCTTCGTCGAGATAGGGTTTCTATGGCTGGAAATGCGCAGCAGCAGTCACGTCTGAAGGAGTTGATCGCGCGCGGCAAGGAACAGGGCTACCTGACCTATGCCGAGGTCAACGACCATCTACCCGAGGATATCGCCGACCCGGATCAAGTGGAAGACATCATTGGCATGATTAACGACATGGGTATTAGTGTCGTTGAAGAAGCGCCAGATGAAGACACTTTGATGATGTCGGATCACTCCACGGACGAGTCCGCTGCGGAAGAGGCCGTCGCGGCACTCGCCGCCGTGGAAAGCGACGTCGGTCGCACTACCGACCCTGTGCGCATGTACATGCGCGAGATGGGTACGGTTGAACTTCTAACCCGCGAAGGTGAGATCGAAATCGCCAAGCGGATAGAAGAGGGCACGCGGGAAGTGATGTCAGCGCTGGCGTATTTGCCTGGCGCTGTTGCTTCTATCCTGGATGCTTACGATGCCACGCAGGATGAAGAAGCGCCTGGTCGCTTGTCTGATCTGTTCTCTGGCTTTATCGACCCCGACGAGGGGATTCCAGGCGTTGCAGAAGCCGAAGTGCCCGAGCCTGAGCCGGAAGCCGAGTTGAGCGATGATGATGATCTCGACAGCGACGGTGACGACGAAGACGACGACAGCACGGCCAGCGAAGGTGGCCCTGATCCGGAAGAAGCGAAAGCTCGTTTCGAACAAATCCGTGAACAGAATGCCGCTGTTGAAGCTGCGTTGGCGAAATATGGGCGTGGTAGCGCTGAGCTTAAAAGTGAGCAATCGCGTTTAGCCGAGCTGTTTTCGCCGATTAAGCTGGTGCCGAAGCATTTTGAGCGTTTGGTTGGCCAAGTACGTATTAGCGTTGAGCAGGTGCGTGCCCAAGAAAAAGCGGTCATGCAGCTGTGCGTGAAGAAAGCTAAAGTGCCGCGCAAAACCTTCATTAAGTCGTTCCCTGGGTACGAGTCTAATCCAAAATGGTTGGACACCTTCCAGGAAGCGCAGCCCAAGTATGCTGACCGTCTTGAGCCACTGCGCGCCGATATTGCTCGTTCGCAGCGCAAAATTGCCTTTGAAGAAGACATGGTGCAGCTCACCGTGGCCGACCTCAAAGAAGTTAACCGCAAGCTCTCTATCGGCGAGGCGAAAGCACGCCGTGCTAAGAAAGAGATGGTTGAGGCTAACCTGCGTTTGGTAATTTCGATTGCTAAGAAATACACCAACCGTGGCCTGCAGTTCTTGGATCTGATTCAAGAAGGCAACATTGGTTTGATGAAAGCGGTTGATAAGTTCGAATATCGCCGCGGTTACAAATTCTCGACCTATGCCACATGGTGGATTCGTCAGGCGATTACGCGTTCTATCGCTGACCAGGCACGCACCATCCGTATTCCGGTGCACATGATCGAGACGATCAATAAGCTCAATCGTGTTTCTCGTCAGATGCTGCAGGAAATGGGCCGCGAGCCAACGCCGGAAGAGCTGGGCGAACGTCTGGAAATGCCGGAAGACAAAGTACGCAAGGTGCTAAAAATTGCCAAAGAGCCGATCTCTATGGAGACGCCGATTGGTGATGACGACGATTCGCACTTAGGTGACTTTATCGAAGACGGCACTATGCTGTTGCCGATTGATATGGCCACCGGCGAAGGCTTGATCGAAGCAACGCGTAACGTCCTTGGCGGCTTAACTGCTCGTGAAGCGAAAGTACTACGCATGCGTTTCGGTATCGATATGAATACCGACCACACGCTAGAAGAAGTGGGTAAGCAGTTTGACGTTACTCGCGAGCGGATTCGTCAGATCGAAGCAAAGGCGCTGCGCAAGCTACGCCACCCCAGCCG
>NZ_JABUZF010000261.1:0-6623 GCF_014897885.1 Halomonas sp. 3D7M
CACCTGACGGTGCGGCATTTCATCGATCAATTAATAGCATTTGATCGTTTACTATCAATCATTTACCTAATGAAAAATAGGTTACTGCTTAGCGGTTTCCACTGCTTTCTTAGTGGTCTCTTCCGCCATTTTCTGGCTCTCTTGCATAAAGTTTTGGCTAATGGAGGTGACTTTTTCAGAGTCTCCTTTCATACGTTCCATTAGGTCAGAGGCTGTTTTTTGCTGGCTTTCCATGGCTTTTTTAAAGCTGTCGGCATCTTTAACGTCTAACCATGTGCGTGCCTGAGCAACCGTCATATCAGAGTATGCACGTGCTGCATCCATTTGCGCGCTGACAACTTGCTGATAATAATCAAGCGCTGCCAGGGTATAAGAACGCATTGGCGATACAAAGACAGACTCAAACTGCTGGGTGGATTTCTCTGCGGCCTTGTTCATCACATAATCTCCTTAAGTGAGCTAGCGATTCGACACGCATCGATAAGCGGTCGATGATCAGGCGGTTGCCTTTACTAACAACAAAGCTAGCAGTGCCTTTTGTGCAGCGCAACATTATTTTTAAATAACATTGCTGCTAGCGATTGAAGGCGGCAACCTCATCAACCAATCAGTGACAACTTAGCGATTGCCAAACAAGTATTTACGTGCCTGCTCATCTATTTCTCCCCCCGCCTGTGGATTAACGTCTTCGATCAAAGAATAAGCTTTTCGGACAGCGGGGCGCTGTGCTACTTCATCAAACCAACGCTCTAGGTCAGGAAACTCCTCTAACGTTTGGCACTGCTTTTCCCATGGCACAATCCATGGATAAATCGCCATATCAGCGATGGAGTAACGATCACCACCCACATAATGCTGCTGAGATAGTCGTTGATCTAGCACGCTGTACAAGCGATACGTCTCGCGCACGTAACGTCCGATAGCATATTCGATTTTTTGCGGCGCATAGTGGCAAAAATGGTGGTTTTGACCCGCCATCGGACCCAACCCGCCCACTTGCCAATGAAGCCATTGCAGCACGACATAACGCTCTCGCCCCT
Organism: Halomonas sp. 3D7M; assembly: GCF_014897885.1. NCBI lineage: Bacteria > Pseudomonadati > Pseudomonadota > Gammaproteobacteria > Oceanospirillales > Halomonadaceae > Halomonas > Halomonas sp. 3D7M. The sequence goes on from NZ_JABUZF010000261.1 coordinate 1,041, forward strand.
CAGCGGGCAGATACTGTCCGCACTTATCAGCCAGGTATTCCAAAATAGCCCCTGACTCAAACAGTGCCAGGGGCTGACCACCGTCTTGAGGTGCATGATCCACAATGGCGGGAATACGATTATTCGGCGCAATGGTTAAGAATTCAGGGTCAAACTGCTCGCCACGCCCTATGTTGACAGGTTTTACCCGGTAAAGAAGTTTTGCTTCTTCAAGCATGATGGAGATTTTGTGGCCATTGGGAGTTGTCCAGTAATACAGATCAATCATTGCCATCTCCTCTCACACATACGACATAAGTCGTTTGTGTGGCTTTCCTCGTACATACGATGGATACAGGCGGCATTATTGCCGCCTGACACATTATAGATCACGAATAGTAATGGACTTACCCGCGACCGCCTCGTGCACCTCCAGCATACGCTTAAACCACTCATCAACCGGATCATTAGTGTCAACTAATGGCTCAAGTGACACTGTATATGCCCACATCATGCTGCCAAATAGTAGGTAATCTGCTCCACTGGGTGCTTCGCCATCTAAAAATGGGCTACTCCGAAGCTGATCACGTACAGGAGCCAACAGTTTTTTCAGCTGTGCTCGCCCCTGTTCTGGATTATTGACGTCCTCTAAACGCATACCAAAACGGGCTTCGCGGGTCTCTCTGAAGTAGGCGCGGTCGTCAGGATGTATGGCCGCTAATAAATCCAGCGCGACCGTGCGAAAAAGTGCCGGGGTCACGCTACGCTCAACAAAAAGCTTAAAAAAGTGGACTCGCTGATAGCTCACCCCTTCTCCCAATACTGGATTGGCAGGATAGGCCTTATCTAAGTAGCGCATGATTTCGAAGCTATCAGTGACAACCGTGTCACCATCGGTTAACACCGGCACTTTGTCGTAGTCGGCAAAGGCAAGTGCCTCTTTATCAAGAAAACGCCAAGGAACAGTCGTATATTCCAACCCTTTGTGTGCCAGTGCCATACGAACGCGCCAGCAATAGGGAGAAAAGCGTAAGCGCTCATCGCGTCCGCATAAGTCATAAAGAGTTATTGCCACTGTGACGGCCTCCTTGTAATTAGAAACGTGGTTAAAACCAAACACACGCTGACAACAATGGGCTTAAGCTACCAAGGACGCAAGTAACGGGATTTACTTGTTCTGAACCCTCCCCAAAGGTCTTCGTATCAGCTAAGTAAGCGAGCGACTTTTTCTCCATTCATTTGCCCTGTACTGCCTTTTTAGATGGAAACTGTACTGTCTATTAGTCTAATGGGTTGCAGGCATCCCTACTGCATTGTGGAAATTTAAAAGCAAATAAAAACAATTCGTTAAATTTAAAAGAGTGGTTCAACGCCTATACATACAACCACCCTTAATTGGTCTTACCAATTATCCAATATAGCCATTTTTTCTACCTAACCGTATCTTTCGCACTGATCCAACCAGCATTGCCACGATCGCTGGCATCTGCCGAGCACACCAAATCAATAACAAGGGGCCATTCCTAAAATGAATGAAACTACACTTGCACTTCTGGCATTTCTGCCGCTGCTGCTTGCCGGTATTTTGCTCATTGGTTTTAAAATACCCGCAAAAATAGCGATGCCGATTGTTTTCCTGACCGCAGCCGTCATTGGTCTGACCGCTTGGGATATGTCGTTTAGCCGCGTTGCCGCGTCTACCATTCAAGGGCTGATTCAAACAGCAGGCCTTTTGTGGATAATTTTTGGCGCCATCTTGCTACTAAATACGCTTAAGCATTCTGGCGGCATCACTGCGATTCGTAACGGTTTTTCAGGCATTAGCCCTGACCGTCGCGTTCAGGCGCTAATTGTTGCTTGGTTATTCGGCTGCTTCATTGAAGGGGCTTCTGGCTTTGGTACGCCTGCAGCAGTAGCCGCACCGCTCATGGTAGCGCTTGGCTTCCCTGCACTGGCAGCCGTTGTTGTCGGCATGATGATTCAGTCCACACCGGTCTCTTTTGGCGCCGTTGGCACCCCAGTTGTAGTGGGTGTCGGTAGCGGGCTGGATCGCGCTGGCATCACTGCCCAGTTGGAAGCTAGCGGCTCTACGTGGGACGTTTTTTTCCAGCAAATTACTAGCTCTGTGGCCATTACTCACGGCATCGTAGGCATATTGATGCCTCTGATTTTGGTATTGATCATGGTGCGCTTCTTCGGTGCGAACCGCTCCTGGAAAGAAGGTCTATCCATTGCGCCCTTTGCGATCTTTACTGGCATTTCGTTCGTCGTACCTTACATGCTGGTCGGCGTTTTCTTAGGTCCAGAATTCCCGTCAATGATTGGGGCAATGGTGGGCTTAGCGATTGTAGTGCCCGCTGCTCGTAAAGGCTTCTTACTGCCGAAAGACACCTGGGACTTTCCTGAATCAACGTCTTGGCCAGACGAGTGGATCGGCAACCTGCAAATCAAGCTAGATGACGTTGTTGGTAAAGCACCAATGTCGACCTTCAAGGGCTGGATTCCTTACGTCCTACTCGCGATATTCTTGGTTGCTTCACGCATCGTTGAACCGCTGAAAGCCGCCTTGACCTCCGTTAACCTGAGCTGGAACAACATTCTAGGCGAGGCCGGTGTCAGCGGCGGTGTACAGCCGCTTTATTTGCCTGGCGGCATTATTATCGCGGTGGTCATCGTCACCTACTTCTTGCACCGCATGAACCCGCAGAAAATCAGCGCTGCCGTGTCTGAATCCACTAAAACCATCTTCGGCGCTGGCTTTGTCTTGATCTTCACCGTTCCCATGGTGCGCATCCTGATTAACTCTGGCGTGAATGGTGCTGACCTTGTGTCAATGCCCGTCATGATGGCCCAGGCGGTAGCTAACAGCGTGGGGGGAATTTATCCCTTCTTTGCACCTGCGGTTGGGGCTATGGGCGCCTTTATTGCCGGTTCCAATACCATTTCTAATCTGATGCTAGCTGAATTCCAGTTTAGCGTTGCCGAAACACTCGGGTTGTCCACCGCGATGATGGTCGCGCTACAAGCCGTTGGTGCCGCTGCGGGTAACATGATTGCGATTCACAATGTTGTCGCCGCATCAGCGACGGTTGGCCTACTTGGTCGCGAAGGTACAACGATTCGTAAAACAATTATTCCCACGATCTACTATCTGATCTTTACTGGGATTATTGCCCTTATTGCTTTTTATGTGATTGGCATTACCGATCCACTGATGTGATGGGAAAACGTTAATCAAGAGTGAGTCTCCCCTGCTGGGTAGCCTAAGGGCAACCCAGCAGCCTCTTCACAAGAGGTGACTCCCCGGCAACCTCAGCAGAAACAGTAAATCACTAACACGTTATTAGCATTTTCACTGTATGCAAAAGTTTTCCAGCACCGAATTAGTTATTTATGGAAAGATTTTCCATAAAGTGATTAGATAATTTTCTGCTCTCCTCACCCACAGGAGCTAACATGAACTTTCTTTTCGATGAACGCCTCGACGGCGAATTCATTCACCGCGATAAAGCAGATGTTTTAGATGATCTGCAAAACGCAGTGCCGTCTTTAACGCTGCTGCACCGTGAAGAGGACTTGCATCCCTTTGAGTGCGACGGCCTTGCCGCTTATCGCATCCTGCCGATGCTGGTTGCATTACCCGAGACTCTGGAACAGGTAGAAGGCCTTTTAAAACGCTGCCATGCCTTGGGTGTTCCGGTGGTTACTCGTGGTGCAGGCACGGGGCTTTCAGGCGGTGCTTTACCGCTTGAACGAGGCGTCCTGCTAGTGATGTCGCGCTTCAACACGATTATTAATGTTGACCCAGATGCTCGCATTGCACGTGTACAGCCAGGCGTGCGCAACTTAGCTATTTCTGAGGCTGCTGCCCCTTACGGGCTTTATTATGCACCCGACCCATCGTCACAGATTGCTTGCTCGATTGGTGGCAACGTGGCGGAAAATGCGGGTGGCGTGCACTGCCTCAAGTATGGTCTCACCGTTCATAACGTGATGCGTGTTGATGTCATGACGATTGAAGGCGAGCGTATGACGCTGGGATCCGAAGCGCTGGATGCACCGGGCTTTGACCTCCTCGCGTTGATGAATGGCTCTGAAGGCATGTTGGGTGTGGTCACTGAAATTACCGTAAAGCTGCTGCCCAAACCTGAAACCGCCAAGGTACTCATGGCCAGCTTTGACGACGTAGAAAAAGCGGGCCGTGCTGTTGGTGACATTATTGCTGCGGGGATCATTCCTGGCGGGTTAGAAATGATGGATAAGCTGGCCATCAAGGCTGCTGAAGATTTCATCAAGGCAGGTTACCCCGTTGAAGCAGAAGCCATTCTTCTGTGTGAGCTAGATGGCGTTGAAGCCGATGTGGACGACGATTGCCAAACCGTTCGCCGCGTCTTAGAAAAAGCGGGGGCGACCGACATTCAACAGGCTCGCGATGAGGCTGAGCGGGCCAAATTCTGGGCAGGGCGAAAAAATGCTTTCCCCGCGGTGGGGCGCATGTCGCCTGACTACTACTGCATGGATGGCACCATCCCTCGCCGCGAACTCCCTCGCGTTCTCAAAGGTATTGCCGCCCTGTCGGAAGAGAGTGGCTTGGCGATTGCCAACGTCTTCCATGCCGGTGACGGCAATATGCACCCGCTGATTCTATTTGATGCCAATAAAGAGGGAGAGCTGGCTCTTGCAGAGGACGTCGGCGGAAAAATTCTCGAGCTATGCGTCGCGGCGGGCGGCTCCATCACTGGCGAACATGGTGTCGGCCGCGAAAAAATTAATCAGATGTGCAGTCAGTTTCAAGCCGATGAGCTAACGGTATTCCATGCCTTGAAAGCCGCTTTTGACCCACAGCGCTTACTCAACCCAGGAAAAAATATTCCTACCCTGGCGCGCTGTGCTGAGTTTGGCGCGATGCATGTGCACAACAACGAACTACCGCATCCGGAACTACCACGCTTCTGATGCGACTCCTAGTCGACTAACCACTAGGAAGCATAATGATTAGGAATCACCATGACTGAACTAGCGATACATGCTGCCGATCAAGATATCGCTGACGACCTGTGCGAACAGGTGCGCAGCGCCTATGCCAACCGCACGCCACTGCGCATAGTTGGTGGCGATACCCGCGCTTTTTACGGCCGAGCGGTAGAAGGCAACGCCTTAAACATGTCGCCCCATAGCGGCATTATCTCTTATGACCCGGTAGAGCTTGTAATTACTGTTCGTGCCGGTACGCGGTTAAGCGCACTCAACGCAGCTCTAGCCGAAGAAAATCAAATGCTGGCCTTTGAACCACCCGCATTCAGCGATGCCAGCACCATTGGCGGTGCTGTTGCCACCGGCATGTCCGGCCCACGCCGCCCATGGGCTGGCGCAGCAAGAGACTTTGTCTTGGGCACACGCGTGATCACCCAAGAAGGCAAGTTGTTGCGTTTTGGCGGTGAAGTCATGAAAAACGTCGCCGGATACGACCTCTCACGCTTAATGGCAGGTGCTCAGGGGACGCTAGGCGTGCTAGCGGATATCTCGTTTAAAGTCCTGCCTATTCCTACTGCCACTCACAGCCTACGCCTAAGCATGAGTCTTGAAGATGCCTTGGCTAAGCTC
>NZ_JABUZF010000261.1:6664-13904 GCF_014897885.1 Halomonas sp. 3D7M
AGCCGCTGCCCATTACCGCAGCCGGATGGCACGCAGGCGAGCTATTTATTCGTTTAGAAGGCGGCGCAAGTTCCGTTAATGCGACCAAGGAACGCCTGGGTGGTGAATCACTTTCCAGCGATTTCTGGCAGCAACTGCGCGACCATCAGCATCCTTTTTTCAGTCTGAATGAAGGGCAAGCACTGTGGCGCTTATCATTACCCCCCAATACGCCGCCGCTAGCCTTGGATATCCCCCAAAGCGATATCTTCTATGACTGGGGTGGCAGCCAGCGGTGGATAAAAACCAGCGCGGCAGCTGATACGTTGCGCACGGCTTGCCAGCAGGCAGGTGGTCATGCCACTTGCTTTACCCCCTACGCCCAAGGTGGAGCAGAGTCACCCTTCACTCCGCTCAACCCCGTGGTCGAAAAGTATCATCGCAACCTGAAGGCCGAGTTGGATGCCTACGGCATTTTCAACCCAGGCCGTCTTTATGCGGCGTTTTAATCAGGAGAGTAGACATGCAGACGCACTTTACCGATGCTGATCGCCAAAAACCGCATATTCAGGAGGCCGAGCGCATTCTGCGCACCTGCGTACACTGCGGCTTTTGTAATGCCACCTGCCCCACCTATCAACTGCTAGGCGACGAGCGGGACGGACCACGCGGGCGCATCTATTTAATGAAAGAGCTGCTGGAAAGCCGCGATGATAATGATCAGGTCACCGAAGAGACACGCCTGCATTTAGACCGCTGCTTGACCTGTCGCAATTGTGAGACCACCTGCCCTTCAGGTGTGGAATATCACAAACTTTTGGATATCGGTCGTGCAGAAATTGACCGCAGGGTTCCTCGTTCCATGGCCGAACGCGCCCAACGCTATGCGCTGCGTAAGATGCTGGTAGATCCTAAGCGCTTCAAAGCACTTCTGTCCTTAGGGCAAACCTTCAAACCCCTGGTGCCTGGCAAGCTACGCAGTAAGATGCCACCGGCACCAGTCGACGCAGGCCAACGCCCGGATAGCCAACGCCATTCTCGCAAGGTGCTAATATTAGAAGGATGCGTTCAACCAGGTCTATCGCCGAACACCAATGCAGCGACTGCTCGACTGCTCGACCGGCTTGGGATTAGCGTGACGCCCATCAGCGAAGCAGGTTGTTGTGGGGCCATTGATTTTCACCTGAATGCCCAGGACGATGGTCGCGCTCGTATGCGTGCCAATATCGATGCTTGGTGGCCACAGATCGAACAAGGGGCTGAAGCCATTGTTCAAACGGCCAGCGGCTGCGGCGCTTTTGTCAAAGAGTATGGCGACATGCTCAAAGATGACCCGGCCTATGCCCAGAAAGCGCAAAAAGTCAGCGCACTGGCGAAAGATATTGTCGAAATACTGCGCGAAGAGCCCGTAGAGAAACTCGAGCTGAAAGAACACCAACGTCTGGCATTTCACTGCCCTTGCACACTGCAGCACGCCCAGAAGCTCAACGGTGCGGTTGAAGGCGTGCTCAGAAAGCTGGGGTTCTCGCTAACGCCGGTACAAGATGCGCATCTCTGCTGTGGCTCAGCTGGCACCTACTCGGTTACCCAGCCAGCGCTTGCCACACAGCTGCGCGATAATAAGCTCAATGCGCTGGAAGCTAGCAACCCAGAGGTTATCGTCACTGCCAATATTGGCTGCCAAACCCACCTTGCTAGTGCCAATCGCACCCCGGTACGCCACTGGGTGGAAGTGGTGGATGCTGCCCTGGTATAAACACTAATTCACTTTGCCGCGCTAACAAGCTTTGACAAGCAATCCATAGCGCGGCACTTTACTCCCCTTGATCAAAAGGAAAGTTTGATGCAAAGCAAAGCTGTTCTCGGCCAAGCCGATGTCATTCAGGTACTAGATGCTGCTCAAAAAGAAGCCGATAACAACGGCTGGCCAGTCACCATTGCCGTAACGGATGATGGCGGGCATCTACTCGCTCTGCGCCGCTTAGACGGTGCTGCGCCCTTCAGTGCCGATGTGGCAACACATAAAGCGCGCAGTGCAGCACTAGGCCGTAAAGAGACCCAAGTGTTTGAAGAGATGATTAACGGTGGGCGCACGGCATTTGTTTCTGCGCCGCTGCAAGGCCTGCTGTCAGGTGGTGTTCCTATCATCGTCGATGGCAACGTCGTGGGTGCTGTCGGCATCTCAGGCGTAAAGCCTGACCAGGACGTACAGATCGCCAAAGCGGGGGTAAGCGCTATCGCCTAATATTATCGTGCAGCTTTATGGCTGCACGTTATGGCGCTAGAGAATGAGTCTAGAGAGATAAATTATACGCAACAAAAAGCCCAGATCATTGATCTGGGCTTTTTTAGAATTCGTTCGACTAAAGCTTTTAGTCGATGAGTGCTTAAATGGCGGACCGGACGAGACTCGAACTCGCGACCTCCGGCGTGACAGGCCGGCATTCTAACCGACTGAACTACCGGTCCACTTTAAGGCACTTATTTCTAACCATAAAACCAGCTATTTAAAAGCGGTTCAGGGGCGCTTAAAAACATTCAGTTAAATGGTGGGTGGTACTGGGTTCGAACCAGTGACCCCCAGCTTGTAAGGCTGGTGCTCTCCCAACTGAGCTAACCACCCGCTGGTCACGTGGCGCTGCATTCTACAGGAACTTAGTGAGATGTCAACACGGCGCGTTCAAATTTTCGATTCAAACCAGCGTATTGCCACTCCTCACACATACCGTGCTTGGTGAGCGCGGACGAAGGATGCCGCAAGTATGGCCGCTTCGTCAATCAAAACTTGCTGATTTAATCCAGAAACACGTCTAGGTTTAAAATCATGATCGCCATCAGCAAGCCAAGCAACGTTAATATTATTAGGCAGGTTATAGCCTGAAACCTCATCTACATTGCCAAAGGGATCTCGTTCCCCCTGGAGAATCTGCACGGGGCAACGAATAGCGGGAAAATGTTCCAAACGGGTTTTGTCTGGTTTTCTGGGTGGATGAAATGGATAGCCTGCGACAATAACGCCAGGGCCATGCACGTCATTGGCGAGCATTTCACTGGCAAATAAAGTGGCAACACGCCCACCCATCGATTTACCGCCCACCCACAAGGGCTGATCGCTCAAAGGCGTCAGTAGCGCGTACCATGAGGCAAAGCTAGCCACCGTTTGCTTGATGGGGGGTGGCGGACGGCGCTTCCCCTGCTCGTTAATCTGCTGCATGTAGGGAAAATCAATTGCCAACACCTGCATGCCTTGCGCCGCTAACGTCGCGGCAAATTGCCGCATAAATACAGAGCAATGACCCGCCCCAGCGCCATGAGCAAGTAGTATTCGGCCCACCTTAGGCGATCCTAAAACCGAAAGCGGGCCGTGCCCAGTCACTATAAACCGCTGTACGCTGGGGTTAGCTAACGCATCGTTTAAAGCTGCTGGGTGTATATCGACGAACCCAGAACCCGCGTAGTAAGACAGGATTAACTCCTAATAATTCAGTGTTACTTCTATTGGCGTGTTCAGCTTAGGGCGCGGCTGCGATAGAATCTCTCTCGGATCTTGACCTGCATCATCAAGCGGGTGGCCGCACCCGGGCAAAATGCTAATGCAAAATGCTGCGGGTTACCCCCTAACCGCGTTCGATGGGAACATGAAATGAACACAGCACTGGAACACCCGACCTACAACTACAAGGTAGTTCGGCAGTTCGCGATCATGACCGTTGTGTGGGGCATTGTAGGTATGACGCTTGGCGTTATCCTTGCCTCCCAGCTAGTTTGGCCGCAACTGAACCTTGGCTTACCTTGGACTAGCTTTGGACGCCTGCGTCCTCTTCATACCAATGCCGTTATCTTCGCCTTTGGCGGTTCGGCGCTCATTGCCACGTCGTACTACGTTGTTCAGCGCACCTGCCAGACACGGCTTTTCTCTGACAAGTTGGCGGCTTTTACGTTCTGGGGCTGGCAAGCAGTCATTATCTCAGCAGTCGTGACGCTACCTCTGGGTCACACCACGACCAAAGAGTACGCTGAGCTGGAGTGGCCGATTAATATTTTGCTCGCGGTCGTATGGATCAGCTATGCCGTCGTCTTCCTAATGACGATTAAAAAGCGCACCACGTCTCATATTTATGTGGCGAACTGGTTCTACGCCGCGTTTATTTTGACCATTGCGGTGCTGCACATCGTTAATAACGCGGCGATCCCCGTTACCCCGATGTACTCTATCTCAGTTTACGCCGGAGCAGTGGATGCGATGGTGCAGTGGTGGTACGGCCACAATGCGGTCGGCTTCTTCCTTACGGCAGGCTTCCTGGGCATGATGTACTACTTCGTGCCGAAACAGGCTGAACGCCCGATCTATTCCTACCGTCTCTCCATCGTCCACTTCTGGGCGTTAATCATGATCTACATGTGGGTCGGCCCGCACCACCTGCACTACACAGCGCTGCCCGACTGGGTACAGTCGCTGGGTATGATTATGTCTATCATTCTGCTTGCACCTTCCTGGGGCGGTATGATCAACGGCATGATGACCCTGTCTGGCGCTTGGCATAAACTGCGCACCGATCCAACACTTCGCTTCCTGGTGGTGGCGCTGTCGTTCTACGGCATGTCGACGTTTGAAGGGCCAATGATGGCCATTAAGACCGTCAACGCGCTGTCACATTACACCGACTGGACCATTGGTCACGTGCACGCTGGTGCACTAGGTTGGGTAGCGATGATTACCATTGGCTCAATGTACCATATGATCCCGCGGGTCTTTGGGCGTACCGAGATGTACTCCGTCAATCTAATTGCGGTGCATTTCTGGTTAGCCACCATTGGTACTGTGTTGTATATCGCCGCCATGTGGGTCAACGGTATTATGCAAGGCTTGATGTGGCGGGCGATTAATGCTGATGGCACCTTGATGTACACCTTTATTGAAGCCGTTGAAGCTAGCGCACCAGGCTACTTTGTACGCTTGATCGGCGGCCTTTTCTGGGTTACGGGTATGTTAATTATGGCGCTCAACGTTTACTTGACCGTCAAGCGTCGTGAGACCCTTAGCCAGCCAACGCCGCAAGCCGCTTAACACGGGGAAGTTGAGACCAATGAAACACGAGATTATCGAAAAGAACGTTGGCCTACTTGCCATATTGATCCTTGTCGTGATCAGTTTCGCCGGCTTGGCTCAGATCGTTCCACTTTTCTTCCAAAAGAAGATCACCGAGCCGGTTGATGGCTTAGAGCCGCTCTCTGCACTGGAGCTGGAAGGTCGCGGTATCTATCGCCGTGAAGGCTGCGTGGGCTGCCACTCCCAGATGGTTCGCCCCTTCAGGGCAGAAACCGAACGCTATGGCCACTATAACGTGGCTGGGGAGCTGGTCTATGAGCACAACTTCCTGTGGGGGTCCAAGCGCACTGGGCCGGACCTTGCCCGCGTCGGTGGCCGTTATAGCGACGACTGGCATCGTGCTCACCTCTACAACCCCCGCGATGTAGTGCCCGAATCAATTATGCCAGCCTACCCCTGGCTATTTGAAAACACCCTCGATGGTGACGCCACTCCTGACAAGATGCGCACGTTGCGTCAATTAGGTGTGCCGTATACCGACGAAGATATCGCCACTGCGACAGAAGACGTTCGCGGCACCCAGGAAATTACCGCACTGGTGGCCTACTTGCAGCAGTTAGGCACCGTGCTTGAGGGCACTCGTTAAGCTATGGACATGGGAACATTTAGCGGCCTTATCACGCTGATACTGATTTTCGTTTTTATTGGCATTGGCCTGTGGGCATACTCCAAGCGACGCAGACCAGACTTCGACGAAGCTGCTAACCTGCCTTTCGCCGATGACGATGATAAGCAACCAACCCGTGACAAGCATGCTTCGTCTGAGCACGAAGTGGATTCCCGCCACGACAGGGGAGATAAAAATACATGAATAATTTATGGGGTGACTCCCTATCCAGCTTCTGGAGCGCCTGGATTATTGTCATCACGTTGGGCACCATCGCGCTAACCGTTTGGATATTATTTGCCAACCGCCGTACCGATAAAACGCCCGACGCTGATGGCAATGTAGAAACCACTGGCCACGCGGCCGACGGAATTGAAGAGTACGACAACGCACTACCCCAGTGGTGGTTCAAGCTGTTTATCCTCACCGTTATTTTTGCCTTGGGCTACTTAGTACTTTACCCAGGCCTAGGTAACTATGCAGGCATTTTGGGCTGGTCCCAAGAAGGCCAGTGGGAAGAAGAAGTTGCGAGTGCTGAAGAGCGCTTCACACCGATTTTTGCTCAGTATCAGGAAATACCTATTCCTGAACTGGCAAAAGACGCTGAAGCAATGCGGGTAGCAGAGCGTGTTTTCCTGAACAACTGTGCGGTATGTCACGGCTCTAACGCCCAAGGTGGTTACGGCTTCCCGAACCTCACCGATGACGACTGGCTGTATGGCGGTGAGCCGGAAAACATCATGACGACGTTGAATAATGGTCGTAATGGATTAATGCCTGCCTGGCAGCAGCTTGGCGAGAACAACATTGAGAACCTCACTCAGTACGTTCTCTCAATGTCTGGCGAAGAGCATGATGCAGACCGTGCAGCCAGTGGCGAAAGCACTTTCCTAGCAGCGTGCGCGGCATGTCATACACCCAGTGGAACGGGAAATACCGCGCTTGGCGCACCTAACCTTACTGATGATGTATGGCTCTATTTGGCACCGGGACAAAGCGTTGCCGATTCTGTCCGCCAAACACTGCGCAATGGTCGTAACGGCCACATGCCAGCACAAGCGGCTTATATCGGTGAAGAGCGTGTTCATCTAGTAGCCGCTTATGTCTACAGCCTACGCTTCAACGACTAATCGCTTAGTTAGTCGCAACCGCTTGTAGGTAGTATCACGAGGGTGCGGTTTCATACCGCACCCTTTCTTCATCCACCGTCCGTCCAGATACCCTTTCTATCCGTTACACTATTATTTAGCGACACGGCATACAGTTGTGTTATCTAGCGTCGCAGGTTTAACGCCACGATATCCATGCTGCCGCCCATTCCCGCCTTAGTGAGCTGCGATCATCGCCATGGAAAAAATACCTAGCCAAGATATTACGCCGCCGCCCGTTGGGCACCATCCCCCAGGGGAAAGTACAACTCAGAGCATGTATGCTAAGCGCCGACATATTTATGTGCGCGAAATTAAAGGGCTCTTCCAGAAAGTAAGGCGCAGCACCAACTGGGCGCTTATGCTGGGCTTTTTTCTGCTTCCATGGCTGAACTG
>NZ_JABUZF010000261.1:13948-14444 GCF_014897885.1 Halomonas sp. 3D7M
GGTTTGACCTTCCAGGCCGAGAGTTTCATATTTTTGCTGCCACATTTTATCCCCAAGAGTTCGTATTACTTTCGTGGCTGCTTATTATCTGTGCCTTTGGGCTATTTTTTATTACTGTTTTTGCTGGACGTGTTTGGTGTGGCTATACCTGCCCACAAAGCGTCTGGACATTCTTATTTATTTGGCTTGAGCACCGCATAGAGGGATCTAGAAACCACCGTATTAAGCTAGACAAGCAGCCAGTGAATGCTGACAAAGCGTGGCGGAAAGGAGCTAAACATTCCGCTTGGTTACTGATTTCTTTGGCTACTGGCATCACTTTTGTGGGTTACTTCACCCCCATCCGCACGCTAGTGACGGAACTGCCTACGCTAGAAGCCCATGGCTGGTCCTATTTTTGGGTTGGCTTCTTTTTAGTATTTACCTATTTAAATGCAGGCTGGCTGCGCGAGCAGGTGTGCATTTACATGTGCCCCTACGCGCGCTTCCAATCAGT
>NZ_JABUZF010000261.1:14467-25988 GCF_014897885.1 Halomonas sp. 3D7M
GTCATGTTTGATCGCGACACACTGATCGTGTCGTACGACGAAGCACGCGGCGAGCCAAGAGGTCGGCGGAAGAAGTCACTTAGCCATACTCAGGCGAGAGAAGCTGGCTTTGGCGACTGTGTAGACTGCGAGCTATGCGTTCAGGTTTGCCCAACAGGCATTGATATTCGTGATGGGCTCCAGTACGAGTGCATTACCTGTGCAGCCTGCATTGATGCCTGTGACAGCGTCATGGACAAAATGGGCTACCCCAAAGGGCTTATTCGCTATACAACGGAAAATGCGCTAGAAGGCAAGAAAAGCCACATTTTACGGCCTCGACTGCTGAGCTACTTTGCCGCGCTGATTATTATGGTCGTTGCGTTTGCCTGGACGGTTAACGACCGCATTCCACTTAGTTTCGACACCGAGCGTGAGCGCACACAGCTGTATCAAATGACCCGAGAAGGGCAAATCAGCAATGTTTACAGCCTCACGGTGCGTAACCTTGATAACCAGCCACACACTTACCAAATCAGTGTGTTAGGCCTTCCCAGCTTAACGCTAGATAGCGCGTCGATTAGCGTGCCGGCAGGCGAATCTCGCATTCAGGTCGTCACCGTACTGGCAAACCCTCAAGATCTAAGCCAGCCCAGCCACCCCATTACTTTTGTGCTACAAGCACAACAAGATGAGCAAATCCGTCAGGAGCGTGAAGCCCGCTTCTTAGGTAACGCCAGGAGATAAATGCGTTATGTCAGACCCTACGATTACGCCTTGGTACAAACAGTTCTGGCCATGGTTTTTGTTAGGCTTGTTGTTTTCCTCCATTATTGTCAGCACAACCTTTGCGGTTATGTCGGTCAAAAGCTACGACGGTATGGTGGTACAAGAAGATTACTACGAGCACGGCAAAGCAATTAACATGGTATTCGCCAAGCAAGAGCAAGCGCGCACTTTAAATTTAAGTGCCGAGTTACGCATTGATCCGCTTACCAGCGATATTGTTGTTGATCTTGCTGGTGATGCTCGCCCAGACAAGCTCTATCTAGATCTTATTTTTCCTACCGAAGACGATCGTGACCAGTCGTTTGTACTAGAGCATGTGCGCGAAGGTCGCTATATCACTCAAGGACCTGACAATCTGCGCTATCGCTGGTATCTACAGCTGCAGCCAGAGCAAGGCGATGAATCAGAATGGCGCCTTATCGGAGAAGCACGCTTTCCTGACGAAAACACCATTGCACTACTACCTGGCGGGCGCTCGGAGAACGAATGACCACGACCACCCTTAGCTGCTACCACTGCGGCAACCCGGTGCCCGAAGGGGCACCGTGGCGAATTAACATTGACGACACATCCAAATCACTATGCTGCCCAGGTTGCGAAGCCGTCGCCCATGCCATCGTCGATGGCGGGTTGGAAAGCTATTATCGCTATCGCACAGAAATGCCAGAGCGCCCTGACGAGCGCCAAGCTGCCAAAGCAGAAACCTGGTCGGTATTTGATGACCCAGGGCTACAAGCGCAGTTTGTTCACCCAGAGGGTGACGAAGGACAAGTACGCGCCACACTCGCAATAGACGGCATCACCTGTGCAGCCTGCGCCTGGCTCATTGAACACCGTTTGAATGCACTTGATGGCGTTACTTCTAGCGCGGTCAACCTTACCCATCATCGCCTACGTGTGAGCTGGGACCCCGCCGTCATCAACCTCTCACAGCTGTTCGCTGAACTAGCGGCCATTGGCTACAATGCGCAGCCCTATGAACCTGACCAAGCCCAAACGCGCTTGCAACATGAAGAACGCATGAATGTGCGCCGCCTGATTGTCGCGGCCGTCGGGATGATGCAGGTCATGATGTTCTCCATTCCCATTTATGTGTCGGGGCCTGGTGAGCTTAGCGAAGACTTTTACACTCTGTTTCACTGGCTATCGTTTGCCCTGGCCACGCCCGTGGTATTTTTCTCAGCGCAACCTTTTTTCCGTAACGCATTGCGTGATCTAAAAACCGGCGTTCTTGGCATGGATGTGCCGGTCTCGCTAGCCATTGGCGGCGCCTATTTGGCGAGCAGTTATGCAGTGCTGTTTAACGTTGGCGATGTTTATTTCGACTCGGTCGCCATGTTTACCTTTTTCTTGCTATTTGGCCGTTATGTAGAAGGTAGGGCCAGACGGCGCAGCGGCCACAGTGGCAATGCGCTGAGCGGCGTTTTGCCAGTGTCCGCTATTCGCCTTGAAGCTGATGGCAGTGAACGCATTCTGCCTGCCAGTGAACTTAAAGAAGGCGACCGCGTGCTCATCAAGCCCGGTCATGGCGTTCCCGCTGATGGCATTATCGAAGACGGCGAATCCAGCCTTGATGAGTCGATGCTGACCGGTGAGTATTTGCCAGTGACTCGACGGGTAGGCGAAAGCGTGGTGGGTGGCAGCCAAAACATGGAAAACCCGCTCACCATAAAGGTAACCCATGCTGGCAATAGCGCCAGAGTGGCCGGTATTGTCGATTTAACCGATCGCGCCTTTGCAAGTCGCCCACGACTTGCCCAGATGGCGGCGCGTATGGCGCACCTGTTTGTATTACGGCTGCTGATCGTTACCGCGTGTGTCACTGTAGCATGGTGGTTTATTGATCCGTCTCGTGTGCTATGGGTGCTACTCTCGGTATTAGTAGTCACCTGCCCTTGTGCACTGGCACTGGCCACCCCTACTGCGCTGACAGCAGGACATGGCCAATTGCGCCAGCGAGGCGTACTCATTACACGTGCTGACGCGATCGAATCACTCTCCAACGTCACCCGCGTGATTTTTGATAAGACCGGTACGCTGACCCGCGGCGAAATGCAGCTAACCCAAACGTATCCTATTGACCAACAGCATCTCGCCCACAGCGAGACGACGCTCAGTGAAGAGCGTGCCCAAGCCATCGCAGCGGCGCTAGAGGCACACTCTGAACACCCCATTGCCAGGGCTTTTCGCCCATTTCGGGATGCCACTCTGCAGGCACGCAACGTCAAAAGTGTGACCGGAAGCGGGCTAGAAGGCACTTTGAACGGCGCAACATGGCGATTAGGTAAACCCGATTTTGCGACGACAACCGCGCTGCCCCAGCCAGGCACCGGCCAGTGGCTTTTGCTCAGTGAAAACAACGCACCACGTGCCTGGTTCAAGCTGCACGATGGCGTTCGTGAAGATGCGGCTCAAACCGTTGCCGCACTTCAAGCCCGTGGACTGAAAGTAGAACTACTTTCTGGTGACACGCAAGAAGCGGTAGAAAGCTTGGCAGAACAGCTCAATATTACCACGTGGCACGCTGGCAGATCGCCTGAGGGCAAGCTGGCGCGATTACGTGAGTTACAAGCCAGCGGTGAGCGTGTCGTGATGATCGGTGACGGTATCAATGATGTGCCGGTATTGGCTGGCGCTGACGTTGCCATTGCTATGAATGGCGCCACAGATCTTGCCCGGACCCGCGCCGACGCGATACTGCTCAGTCCACGCCTAATGCGTATTTTTGAGGCGATTGATATTTCCTGCGCCACACGCCGAATTATGCGTCAAAATATGCTGTGGTCGGTTTGCTACAATTTTTCGGCACTGCCTTTAGCAGCAATGGGCTTAATTCCCCCCTGGCTCGCTGCGATTGGCATGTCGCTAAGCTCCCTGGTTGTGGTAGGTAACGCGCTGCGTCTCACTCGCTGGCGTACGCCGCCCGCCCCTCAGATTGCCCTATCAACACCGGTGATGGCATGACGATTTTATACTTACTGATTCCCCTTTCACTCACTCTTCTGGGCCTCGCGGTGTGGGCGTTTTTTTGGGCCGTGAAACACGGCCAATTTGACGATTTGGAAGGCCCAGCCCACCGCATCCTATTCGACGATGATGAGAATGACCTGACTCCCGAGCAGCGTGCCGCGCGTAAAAAAAGTGGCTCTTCTTCTCAAGATAACCAAGAGCCACCTGCATGAATCCTACGGGACTTGATTTACCGCCCCTGCTAGCCGCGTTTGTATTTGGCTTAATGGGCGGCGCCCACTGTATCGGCATGTGTGGCGGCATTATGAGCGCGCTGACCTTTGCCGTACCGCCTAGCATGCGACACCCTGCCCGCATGGGTGGGCTGCTGATTAGCTATAACGCCGGACGCATTCTCAGCTATATGGTGGCGGGTGCCATTGTTGCTGCACTTGGCACACTTATCTCACTTTCACCGTCTGCACGTGTTGCACTGCAGGCTTTCGCCGCATTGATGCTCATCCTAATGGCGCTCTATATCGCCAACTGGTGGAAAGGACTGCTGAAAGTAGAAGCGGTGGGAAGACACCTTTGGCGTTATATAGAGCCAGTAGGTAGACGCCTGATGCCTGTCGTGCATCTTCCTCAAGCCTTCGCCCTAGGGACGCTGTGGGGCTGGCTGCCCTGTGGTTTGGTTTACTCCATGCTAGCCTGGAGCTTAGCGATTGCAGACCCACTCGATGGCGCGCTGCTAATGGGTGCTTTTGGACTGGGTACACTCCCCGCTCTGCTGGCAACAGGACTTGCAGCACAGCAGTTAAGCCATTTAATTCGCCCCCCTGCCACTCGCAGCGTCGCTGCACTGTCGATTATCAGTTTCGCCCTTTGGCAACTATGGACGCTTATCTCCCTAACAACGCATTAGTCAGACCCTCCTATAGTTTGATATAGCTCAACGCATTCCAAGTGACACCGACGTAGCATGCCGAGAGAACACTGAGCGACGGCGCTCAGTCACTCCTTTTGTTTACTTCTCACTTCGGAGCGCTCGCCATGCCCGTTCATGCCACTGCTGCCTTCTCACCTACCAACACGGAAGTGTCTGGGGCTAATGCCTGGGATGAAACGCTACTGCGTCGCTATGACAAAAGTGGCCCACGTTACACATCCTACCCAACAGCTCTCGCGTTTCATGAGCAGTTCAGCGCCGATGACTTTACTCAGGCGCTAGCGCGCAGTAACGAGAGCCACCGTCCGCTATCCCTATATGTGCATGTGCCCTTTTGTCGAAAAATTTGCTTCTACTGTGCTTGCAATAAAATCGCAACGAAGAATACCGCCCTTGCGGAACCTTACCTTTCTCGGCTAGATCGGGAAATGGTGCTCACTGCCCGCCATTTAGACACTTCACGCCCGGTGCAACAGTTACACTGGGGAGGTGGTACGCCCACATTTCTAACCTTGGCACAGATGGGAGACCTGATTGATCGCCTAGATGCCCGTTTTGGTTTATCTAGCTCAGCCGATCGCGATTACGCTATTGAAATAGACCCTCGCGAAGCAGACGTATTTACTTTGCGCCACCTACAATCTCTCGGCTTTAATCGACTAAGCCTTGGCGTACAGGATTTAAACCTGCAGGTACAAAAAGCTATCAACCGCGTACAACCCCGGGTACTCACCGAAACGTTAATGGAAGAAGCTCACCGTCTTGGTTTTCGCTCACTCAATCTTGATTTGATTTATGGGCTGCCATTTCAAACCGAAAAAAGCTTTGCCGAGACGCTAAACCAAGTCATCGAACTCAACCCCGCACGGCTGTCGGTATTTAATTATGCGCACATGCCCACCCGCTTTGCGCCACAGCGACGCATTAACGAAACGGACCTTCCCAGCGCTGATGAAAAGCTGGCTATTTTGCATACCACCATAGAAATGCTGACTAATGCAGGCTATGTGCATATTGGCATGGATCACTTTGCACGACCTGACGATAGCCTAGCGATTGCACAGCGCAACGGCACCTTACAACGCAATTTTCAGGGCTACTCTAGCCATGCACAGTGCGATTTAGTTGGCTTAGGCGTATCCGCTATATCACGGGTTGACGACGTTTACGCACAAAACCCGACTCAGCTTGGCCAATATGAAGCAGCCTTAGATCAAGGTAAGCTGGCAACCGTCAAAGGATTAAGGTTAAATAAGGATGACCTAATACGAAGAGACGTGATTGAACGGCTAATGTGCGACATGCACATTGATCTAGCGGCAGTTGGAAGGCGTTGGCACATCGATGCTAGTGATTATTTTTCCACCGCAATTGAGCAATTGAAGACAGCTGAGCAAGACGGTTTAATCACTCGCCATCGGCAAGTTATTAGCGCCACCCCCACTGGGCGGCTGCTGATTCGCCATTTGGCGATGGCCTTTGATGCTCGCATAGCTGACCAGCCGACTCAGCGCTACTCTAAGATTGTATAAGCTTGTTGAGACGTCTTGCCTCTGGGCCTATGATGGCTAACGAGAAAGGGAGAATGATATGCCACACCCCGCCAGCCAACGACGCTCACTACTGCAAGAGGCGCGCTGTCAGACCTGTAGCCTAAGCTCGCTGTGTCTGCCGCTTGCCTTAGAGCTTGAGGATATGGGCCAGTTTGATGCCATCATTCGCCGCCGCGCACCGCTCAAAAAAGGCGAGCCCCTGTTTCGCCAGGGCGATCACTTCACCAGTGTGTATGCCGTCCGCTCAGGCAGCCTGAAACAGGTGACCAGCGAAGGGAACGGCAATGATCAGCTGACAAATTTCTACCTTCCCAGCGAACTAGTGGGATTGGACGGAATTGATGAAGAGCACTACCCCGGTAGCGTCATTGCACTGGAAACCACAACGGTATGTGAAATTCCATTTGATCGCTTGGACCTGCTTTCCGAAGAACTGCCCGAACTACGTGGCCAGCTTTATCGGAGCATGAGCAAAGAATTGCGGGATGACCGGCGCATGATGCGCTTGCTATCGCGTAAGACGGCCGATCAACGACTAGCCAGCTTTTTAGTCACCCTTTCAGACCGTTTTCGTCGACGTGGATACTCGCCTTATAGCTTCAGACTCTCCATGTCCCGCGCCGACATCGGCAATTACTTAGGCTTGGCGGTAGAGACGGTCAGCCGTATTCTTAGCCGCTTTCAACAGCAAGAGGTGGTGGCTGTTTCAGGGCGCGAGGTTAATATTTTAGATATGCGGCGCCTCATCACGCTAACTGAAGAGGAAGAACAGTCGGCTAGTCCACGCTAAGCGCCTGAATACGCCCTTCCATCAACGCCGCTTGTTTGGCTTCAAGGCCAGCAAAGTCAAATAAACGGCGGTCTGCTAGCTGGGAAGGCGCTACATTGGTCACCGCTTTAAACATGCTCTCTAGACGTCCTGGATGTTTTTTATCCCACTCAGCCAACATATCTTTGACAACTTGACGCTGGAGATTGGGCTGAGAGCCACATAAGTTGCAGGGAATAATCGGGAATTCCATTAGCCGAGCAAACTCTGCAATATCAGCCTCTTTGCAGTAGGCAAGGGGGCGAATGACAATATTCTTGCCATCGTCAGATAAAAGCTTGGGAGGCATTG
This sequence comes from Halomonas sp. 3D7M, assembly GCF_014897885.1. Lineage (NCBI taxonomy): Bacteria > Pseudomonadati > Pseudomonadota > Gammaproteobacteria > Oceanospirillales > Halomonadaceae > Halomonas > Halomonas sp. 3D7M. The sequence goes on from NZ_JABUZF010000261.1 coordinate 21,807, forward strand.
CTTTCAAAGTGCCACCAAAGAACATGTTAAGAAATAACGTTTCTAAAATATCTTCACGATGATGCCCTAGGGCAATTTTCGTAGCCCCAATTTCCTCGGCAAACCCATAAAGAGAGCCACGTCTTAGTCGTGAGCAGAGCGCGCAGGTCGTTTTTCCTTCCGGGGTTTTCTCTTTCACCACCGAGTAGGTGTCACGCTCTAGAATGTGGTATTCAACCCCCATTTTATCTAGGTATTGGGGCAACACATGCTCCGGGAAGCCTGGCTGTTTTTGATCCATATTGACGGCGACCAGAGAGAAATTAACCGGCGCGTTGCGCTGCAGGTTAAGCAGTATCTCCAGCATCGTATAGCTATCTTTGCCGCCAGACAGGCACACCATCACCTTGTCACCTTCACCAATCATTTGATAATCAATGATGGCGTTGCCAACCTCTCGCCGTAAGCGCTTTTGTAGCTTATTAAATTCACGCTTCTGTTTAGCGGCGTGATGCTCGGATGGTGTCTGTGCGCTATTAACAGCAGGGCTGTCAACAGAAACAGTATCAGGCGCTGCGGGGTCAAAATAGTCAGGTTGTAGCATGGTGTAGGCACTGCCGATGGTAGAAGAAGCAGCGGGCATTCTAACAAGACTCACCACGTCCACCCAAGATAAACCCGTGGATTCATCCCATGAGGGTAGTAACGACTATCCCTGCTGGGCGATCTCGCGCTGCAAACGCAGATATAAAAGCGCGCTTGCGGTTGCATCCCCCAGCACTCCCATCCACTGAAGAGCGGGCATTTGCCAACGAGCGAGCGCTTCCGTCAAGTGGCCGTTCGTCTCACACTGCGGATGTAAGCGACGCAGTTGGCGATAGTGTAGCTTACCAACATCGACCTGGGCATTGGGCAAACCAAATCCCAACCCTGCTTTAAACAAAAGATTAAGGTGTTCCACCGAGCGGCCTAACTGCCAACCAATTAGCGGCCGATTACCGATGAATTCAGCTAGCGCCCCAAGATGCTCAGCGTTAGGCGCCAGCACCGTGTCCGTCGCATACAGCTGATGATGTCGCCGCAGCGCGGGGGCGTTGTTGTTCTGCTCTTCTGCCAGGGTAGCCACCCAGGCTCGGCTGGTCTGCACTCTCCCTGGGCTTAAGACAACAGCAGCGACGCTGACCACCGGCGCTTGGCCTGGGCTAGCCTGGCAGGCAAGCGCCACCATTTCCTCCCCCATGTAGGGCTGAAACAGCCATGCGTAGGGGGAATCTGCCCAGCGTCGGCGGTCGCTTTCGCGCTGCATTAATGTACGCAGCGAGCCACTGAGTAGTGACATATGCCGGTCTAACAAGCGCATTCCGCTCACGAATACTCCAAATGATAACGATGGGAGAGCCGCTGCTTAAAATCTTTTACGATATGCAGCGCCTCACGCAGCAGATCACGCTCAAGGGACGAGAGTTCTTGCACCACCACACGGTTGCTGCGCTGCTGAGTCGACGCTTCTGCTGTCTGCAACTGCTGCTTTAAACGTAGTTCGGTAAACAGCGCCAGCGCCTCGCCCAGGTCATCCGCAAAACGGCGATCAAGACGACCATCTTCTGCTAAAGCGTCCAGGCGATCTAAGGTGGAAGTAGCATTAATGCGTCGCTCGAGGGCCATTGTGCGCACCCCATGAACAATGGGAAAAATACCGCCTTTTTTAATATCGATCCCATGCTGGGGCTTTTTTAAGGAGCCAAATAGCGTTAGCGGTGTTGAGAAACGCAGTGCAGCGCGCGCAAAGTAGGACAGCAATAGCTCATCCCGTGAGCAGCGTTCAAACAGCTCCGCACGCACGCTGTCTAGCAATTGCGGATTACCAGCCACACCATGGGCATCCAGTAAAATCGCCAGCTTCATTAGGCTATCGCCATCTCTTGCACTCACCCATTTAGCAATGTTGTTTTTCCATTGCGACACAGTGCCAACCCATTCAGGATTAGACACCATGATATTACCTGGGCATGGTGGGTAGCCGAGCTGAATCAGCGTTTGGGTAAGCGCATTCATGTCTTCGGCAAGCGAAGGCCATTGGCTGTCATCGGCTAAAATCAGGCCATTATCTTGATCTGTTTTAAGAATTTGTTCGCCGCGCCCTTCACTACCCATCACCATTAGGCAACTTTGGGAGTGATACTGCTCAGGAATAACAAATGACCACGCTTTATTGATGATTCGGCCATTCAACGCGGCCAGTAGGTCCATGGCAAAACGTAGTTTGACCCCTTGCGCCATAAGCGCATTCACCAATTCTGGCGTACGTTGGCTGGCAGCCGCCAATGCTTCTAAGCTACTTGCCTGCTCCACCTGCAGACTAACGACATAGCTACGGCTCGAAAAATAGCTAAGGACATCCGTTAGCTCCACCACCCCTTTCAGGGCGCCCTGTTCCATCACCACCACCCGCGTTACTTTATGCCGCGTCATCAGCACGAGCGCTTCAAATAAGTATTGATGGGGGGTAACGGTTACCAACGAGAAATGGGCCACATCCTCAACGGGCGCTGTATGCTCAAAGTTGTTCAGCACCACACCATTGAGCAAATCGGTTTTGGTGACAATGCCAAACTCCCCCTGGGTTTTGACTAGCAAACTATCTGCATGGCTATCGTTGAGCTGACGCACCGCGCTGGCAATATCTGTCGATGCATCCATGATAAGAGGTTCACGCATACATTCGCTGACCTTAGCCAACATAAAGCCGGCCATGGTCACGCCGCCTTCGGCACGCTTTTCAGTCATTAACCGCGCTTTGTGAGATAGCGACTGTTTGAAGAAATTTTCGAAGTCGGGATGATGACGGCATAGTTTTATAAATAGCGCCTTCGGCATCACATAGCACAAGCATTCTTGCTCAGCTTGGAAGCGATAGCGGCTTTTACCATTCAGAATACTAATGGCACCAAACAGATCACCAGCCGTGTAGTGCCCAATCCGTGCACTGGACGCTGGCAGGGTAGGATCCAGTTCAGCAACTTCGCCCTTGTGAATCAAAAATACCGATTCACCCGCTTGCCCCATCTCGATAATAATTTCATCACGATCAAAATAGGCGATGTCCATACCACGACGAACGTGGTCACGCCCTTCATCATCAATTAATGTGAAGGGCAATTGGGAAAGATCAACGTCAATCATGAGTGACCCCAGTTAATCGCGATGAAGAACACAATGGCTTAAGATTTGATTGCTTTTTAACCAACGCCTTTATTATACCTTTTGCTATACCGCTAACGTCGTAAAGACGTTCGTTTAGCGACCAAAGTAGCGACATGAATTAGCAAACTTGGCCATTTAATATACCACCTATTAAAAGTAGCAAACATTGCTTTTAAGCGACCCATAGACCATCGTCCTATCACCCAGGAAGAGAAACTAAAAAAATATCAAAAACAAGTATTTATTTTAAAAAACAAACATCACAATACGTACTGAAAGCTCATTGATACCAAAGTCTGGGATTTATTTTTTGCAATTATTGCCCACTATTAACAACGGGCTATACAGGATGTTCACGTGGCACTTGTTAAACACTTATCAAGGCACTGAAGAAAACCTTGCCAAACCATTAACCAGCAGAGCAACTTAACCAACAAGGTGATATGCGTCTAATCGCACTAAATCATCGCAGACAACTAAAAGAGCGGTTTTCTATGAAGGATTGCCCTAATGGATCACACGCTATCCTGAGTTAACTTTCCAACCCTAAAAATCACAACTGGAGAGCACCACAATGGCAGATGACAAATCCAATGCTGCTGAATACTGGAAAGCCAACGTCCGATTAATCTTTGGATGCTTGGCCGTTTGGGCGTTCGTTTCTTATGGATGTGCCATCCTCTTTCGTCCGCTGTTAGCGGGCATTCCCGTTGGTGGGACTGACTTGGGCTTTTGGTTCGCTCAACAGGGCTCCATCCTCACCTTCATCGTACTGATCTTCTTCTATGCCTGGAGAATGAACAAACTCGATGCAAAATTCGGCCTTGGGGAGTAAGCCAGTATGAGCCAGTTTGCCATTAACTTACTGTTTGTCGGCGCGTCGTTTGCGCTCTATATCGGGATTGCGATATGGGCACGAGCCGGGTCGACTAAAGACTTCTACGTTGCTGGTGGTGGCGTTCACCCTATCACCAACGGTATGGCGACTGCCGCTGACTG
>NZ_JABUZF010000261.1:25994-33163 GCF_014897885.1 Halomonas sp. 3D7M
GGCGACTGCCGCTGACTGGATGTCAGCGGCATCGTTTATTTCAATGGCCGGTCTGCTAGCGTCTGGCGGATACGCTAACTCCACCTTCTTGATGGGCTGGACAGGTGGTTACGTTATCCTGGCAATGCTGCTAGCGCCTTACCTGCGTAAGTTTGGCAAGTTTACAGTGCCTGACTTTATTGGTGACCGTTTCTACAGCAACACTGCGCGCTTCGTCGCGATTGTGTGTTTGATCGTTGCCTCTGTTACTTACGTTATCGGTCAAATGACCGGTGCTGGTGTTGCTTTCTCGCGCTTCTTGGAAGTGAGCAACACCTGGGGTATCTGGATCGCAGCGCTGATTGTGTTCCTGTATGCCGTTTTTGGCGGCATGAAAGGCATTACCTACACGCAGGTCGCTCAGTACGTAGTGCTTATCATCGCCTACACTATTCCGGCGGTGTTCATTGCCATGCAACTAACCGGCAACCCGATTCCGATGTTTGGTATGTTCAGTACTCATACGGAGTCTGGTATTCCGCTACTGACCAAGCTGGACGAAGTGGTCAATGCACTTGGTTTCCGCGACTATACCGCCGACGTCGATAATAAGCTGAACATGGTGCTGTTTACCCTGTCGCTAATGGTGGGTACTGCTGGTTTACCCCATGTTATTATTCGCTTTTTCACTGTGCCGAAAGTTGCTGACGCGCGCTGGTCCGCTGGTTGGGCACTCGTGTTTATTGCGCTGCTGTATCTCACCGCTCCTGCGGTTGGTTCCATGGCGCGCCTGAACTTGGCTACCACCGTCTATCCAGAGATGGCAGGACAAGTAGAGAATTACGAAGAAGCCGCCCGCAATCCGATTCTCTATGAAGATCGTCCTGAGTGGGTGCGCACGTGGGAAGAAACCGGGCTTATCGCCTTCAACGATCTTAACAATGACGGCCGCATCCAAATGTACAATGATGCTACCGACTATTCTGATCGTGGCTGGGAAGGTAACGAGCTGACCGTTAATAATGACATTCTGGTATTAGCAAACCCAGAAATTGCCAACTTGCCAGGCTGGGTTATCGGCCTGATTGCAGCAGGCGGTATTGCTGCGGCCCTCTCAACAGCAGCAGGTCTACTATTGGCCATCTCGTCAGCCATTAGTCACGATTTGATCAAAACAATGATCAATCCGAAGATCTCTGAAAAGGGTGAAATGCTGGCAGCACGTATTTCAATGGGCGGCGCGATTCTTCTGGCTACCTATCTTGGGCTTAATCCGCCCGGGTTCGCAGCGCAGACGGTTGCACTTGCCTTTGGTATCGCTGGTGCCTCACTGTTCCCAGCGCTGATGATGGGCATTTTCTCCAAGCGCATGAACAGCAAAGGCGCGATTTGCGGCATGCTGGCAGGTCTAATCTGCACCCTGCTCTACATCTTCACCTATCTCGGTTGGTTCTTCGTCCCCGGCACCAACATGCTGGCCAACACGCCAGATAATTGGATTCTGGGCATTTCACCGCTCTCCTTCGGTGCAGTAGGTGCGATGATTAACTTTGCAACTGCGTTTGCTGTCTCTAGCGCAACGGAAGAGCCTCCGCAGGAGATTCAAGACCTGGTAGAAAGCGTTCGTTATCCGAAAGGTGCTGGTGTCGCGGTCGACCACTAAGTCATAATCGGCTCCTCCTCTTTGGCACACTGCCATTAGATTCGGAATCGATACTTATCATCGGGCTTCCTTAGGGGAGCCCGATGTCATTTAGAAAGGATATTTTATGATCTGGCATCTTGTTGCCGCTGTATTTGCAGGGCTTGCCGCCGCAGGGATAGGTCTATTACTTAGAACGCTTAGCCGTAAACGGCTGCCTAAATGGATTGTGCCCGTTTTTGGTGGCCTGGGTATGCTGGGGTATCAGGTCTCAACCGAATACAGCTGGTTTGAACACAAGCGCTCTCAACTACCTGAAACTGCCATCGTCATTTCCAGCGATACGTCTAGTGCCGTGTGGCGACCATGGACCTTTGTGTTCCCGATGACGACTAAATTCAGCATCGTTGATAGCGACAATGTGCGCGCTCGTCACATTGACGATGAGTTAATTGCTGAATTTATTCTCTATCAATTCGAACGCCGCCATACCGATATACTGACCACCCAGCCTTATGTCTTGAACTGTACTCACCGCGAGATAGTCCCCCTGAATACAGAGACGGGCGACGCTGAGTTAAGCGAGCGTCGCACGCTACGGCAAACTGCGCCGTTGTTAACAACCGTTTGCCAACTTGCCGCCGATCAGCAGACGTGATGCCCCTCCTTCGCCTAGAATAGGGTCTTTAGTTAGATGATCGTTATTTGATATTAGATCGTCGCTAGGCGAAGCCTTCAACGTGGGGAGACGACATGTTTCATGGCGGTCTGCTGGTCGCGGTATCACTGCTTTACATTGCGGTGCTGTTTGGAATTGCCTGGTTCGGTGATCGTCGTGCACGGACTCACGGCGCCAGTCGCAGACGGCCAATCATCTACAGTTTGGCATTGGCCATTTACTGCACCTCGTGGACGTTTTACGGCGCGGTGGGGCAAGCAGCCACGGCTGGCTGGTCATTCGCCAGTATCTTTGTCGGGCCAATCTTAACGTTTTTACTGTTTTGGCCTGTTCTGGCAAAAATGATTCGTGTTGCCAAACACCAAAACGTCACGTCAATCGCTGACTTTATTGCTTCCCGCTACGGCAAAACCCAATCCCTTGCGGCGTTTGCTAGTTTAGTTGCCCTCATTGGCACCCTGCCCTACATTGCCCTGCAGTTAAAAGCGGTGTCTACCACCTTTAGTGTTCTTACTGACGCAGCGGATATGACCCATACGCCGCTGTTTGGCGACACAGCGTTTTATGTCGCTATCGTCATGGCAATCTTCGCTATCCTTTTTGGCACTCGCCACACGGACGCGACAGAGCACCACGAAGGGTTAATTCATGCAGTAGCATTTGAATCTCTGGTAAAGTTGCTGGCTTTTGTCATCCTCGGCGCTTTTGTTACCTGGGGCATGTTTGATGGCCTCGGCGAACTGATGGGCCACGCCGAAAGTCAATTGGAGTTGCAGCGCCAGCTAGCCAACCAAGATTTTGGCCAAAGTTTCTGGGCGCAAACGCTGCTCGCCATGCTCGCCATACTTTGCCTGCCTCGTCAGTTTCATGTGGCAGTGGTGGAAAATATCCATCCAGATGATGCAACGAAAGCACGCTGGCTATTTCCTCTTTACTTACTTGCAGTCGCCTTTTTTGTGGTGCCTTTGGCGGCAGCCGGTCTACTGCTGTTTTCGGAAAGCGGGGTTGAGCCTGATACTTACGTACTTGCTCTTTCGATGGCGTCTGGCCAGCAGTGGCTGACCCTGCTCACCTTTATTGGCGGATTTTCTGCCGCGACAGGCATGGTTATTGTGGCGGCAGTGGCAGTATCCATCATGATTTCTAATGAAATTGTGATCCCAGCACTATTTAGGTTGCGTTGGTTCGACACCAAAGCTCGTGACTATGGCCGCTTAGTACTCCGCGCGCGCCGCCTGACGATTGTTGCTGTATTGGCAATGGCTTACGGCTTCTATCAGCTCATTGCCGAATTCACCTCGTTGGCCTCAATTGGCATGCTGTCCTTTGCGGCCGCCGCTCAGTTTGCCCCCGCACTCATCGGCGGGCTGTATTGGAAGCGCGGTAACCGCCTCGGCGTTATTGTTGGCATGAACGCAGGCTTTGCGATTTGGGCATACAGCTTGTTAATGCCGGCTATGATCAATGCCGGAGTGCTGCCTCAAGCATGGCTGGCGGGCGGCCCCTTAGGGCTTAATTGGCTATCGCCGACAACCCTCTTTGGCTTAAACCTCAGCGATCCATTTACCCACGGAGTCATGCTGTCGCTGGGTATCAACTTGTTCTGCTATATCTTTGTGTCACAGGTGACTTCTCAGCGGGTCGTCGAGCGTATTCAGGCATCGCTGTTTGTCGATAGCGTAGAAACTCGTCAAACATCCGTAAACCGCCCATGGACAGGTGCCACCACTGTCGGTGACCTTAAAGTGCTGTGTGAGCGTTTTCTTGGGGCAGACCAAGTGGATCGTGCATTTGAGGATTACGCACGCCGCGCGGGCAAACCCATGGAAGATAGTTCACGGGCGTCTATCGACGTCATCCAATTTACTGAGCGCTTTCTTGCGTCAGTGTTAGGCGCATCGTCAGCACGGATAGTCGTTAACTCGGCGCTTCAGGGGCGCGGCATCGGCATTTCAGATGTCATTTCAATCGTTGATGAAGCCTCTCAAGTCTTAGAGTTCAACCGCGCACTACTGCAAGCCACCATTGAAAACATCAACCAGGGTATTAGCGTGGTTGACCAAAATTTGCGCTTGGTGGTGTGGAACCAACGCTATTTAGAGCTGTTCCGCTTCCCTGATCACTTGATACGGGTCGGCGCCCCCATGGATCGCATTTTTCGCTACAACGCGCACAGCGGCGAATATGGCCCAGGTGACCCGGAAGAGCATGTCCAACTGCTGCTAGACAACATTCGCGACGGCCAGCCTCACCGCTATGTGCGCTATCGCCAAGATGGCAGCGTATTGGAAGTCCAAGGCAACCCGATGCCTGGTGGTGGTTTTGTCTATACCTATCAAGATATTACTCAGCAGAAGCGCATCGAAGAGGCGCTGATCCGCTCTGAAAACAACATCCGTATCTACACCGATAATGTACCCGCACTGATTGCCTACTTTGATAAAGAGTGCCGTTACCTATTTACCAATCGCGCCTACGAACAAGCTTTCGACATAGATCGTAATGCCGTGATTGGACGCCGCTACGAAGACGTATTACCGGTTAAAAAAGCCGAAGAGCGCATGCCGTGGGTTCAGCGAACGCTGGCAGGCGAACGCGTCAGTTTTGAAGTCTCAATGCGCGTTAATGATGCCATGCGCTATATGCTGGTCACCTATACGCCCCACTTTGGCGATAGCCAATCGATTTTAGGCTTCTTCGCGCTTTATCAAGACATTACCGAGCGCCGCCAAGCCGAAATCGCCTTAAAAGTGACCAACGAAACCCTGGAAGAGCGCGTTCGCGAGCGCACGCAAGCACTTTCCGAGGCCAACGCGGCGCTGCGCCAAGAGAACCGTGTGCGCGCTGAAGCAGAGCAAGCGCTGCGCCAAGCGAAACAGTTAGCTGAAGATGCTAACGCCTCCAAAACGCGCTTTTTGGCTGCCGCTAGTCATGACTTGCTACAGCCGCTGAACGCAGCCCGGCTGTTTACCTCTGCATTAATGCAAAACGTCACCGCTAGCGACACCCAGCGCACCATCAGCCATATTGATAACTCACTTCAAGCCGCTGAAGAGCTGCTTGGCACTCTGCTAGATATTTCAAAGCTTGATGCGGGTGCGCTTACACCGCGACGCAGCCATTTTGCACTCGCAGATATTATTCGCCCATTGCGTGCCGAATTTGAAGTGATGGCCGATGACCGTGGGCTGGATCTTGTCGTCGTACCGACGCAACAATGGGTAGATTCCGATCCGCAGATGCTTCGCCGGATTGTACAAAACTTTTTATCCAACGCGATCCGCTATACCCAAGAAGGTCGTGTGCTACTAGGCTGCCGCCGCCAAGCGGGACGGCTTTCCATAGAAGTATGGGATAGCGGGCCTGGTATTCCTGAATCGAAGCTAACGGAAATTTTCCAAGAGTTCCGCCGATTGGATCAAGTCTCACGCCATAAAGAGAGTGAGAAAGGGCTTGGCTTAGGTCTCTCAATCGCTGATCGTATGAGCCGTGTACTTGACCACCCAATTAAGGTTCGATCCTGGGTAGGGGCGGGGACTGCATTCTGCGTCAGCGTTCCCATTGTTGCCGCCCGTGAAGTAACCTTAGCGGACCAAGAACCTCAAAACCGCCGTAGCGGTAATAAGTTAGCGGGTACCCGCATTGTGTGTATCGATAACGAAACGCTCATTTTAGAGGGCATGACGGCCATGCTAAGCGGCTGGGGGTGTGAAGTATTCACGGCGACCAGCATTGGCGGTGCAAAATCGATTCTGCGTAATATGGACGGCGACCCCGACGCCATCTTGGCCGACTATCATCTGGACAATGAAGTCACGGGGCTAATGGCACTCGAAGCACTCAGCGAGCGCTTTGAGGGAGCCGTACCAGGCATTGTGATTACCGCCGACCGCACGGAAGCGGTGGCCGAGGAGATCAAGCGTGCGGGTTATCAACTGCTGCTTAAGCCGGTCAAACCCGCCGCGCTACGCGCGCTTTTAACTCGCACTCTTCAGGCTAGCCGAGCAGGAGGGAAAACGTAATGATACGGCGGATTGATGCATCACATTGTCATTCCCGAAGCGAGACAGATGCATCACACCGTCATTCCCGAAGGGGGTTATCGGGAATCCAGTTTGACCTTTCTCGCTGATGCCTAGGAGCCTGCTTCAAAATGGATTCCCGCTAAAAGCATGCGGGAATGACACAGTGGTGAGGAACGCGGGAATGACGGAGCCGCGAGATAGACGCACCACACCGTCATTCCCGAAGGGGGTTATCGGGAATCCAACTTACCCTTCAAGAAGAAACTTTCGGCGGTTCCACTTCAAGTTTCTGAGCAGCAATAACAGCCTGGGTGCGCGAGTGCACTCCCAGCTTCCGCAGAATAGCCGTCACGTGGGCCTTAATAGTGGCTTCTGAGACGCTAAGCTCATAGGCGATCTGTTTATTCAACAAACCTTCCGTCAGCATATTGAGCACACGAAACTGCTGCGGCGTCAGAGAGGCAATTGCCTCCGCAAAACGCGACTCTTCTTCGCTGGTTTCATCTAAGACGTTCGCCAACGCTTCTGGCAGCCAAACTTCCCCTTGCAGAATTTCCCCCACCGCTTCAGCAATCAACTGTAGCGAGGAAGATTTAGGAATAAAGCCTGACGCGCCGTAATCGATGGCACGACGTACTACATAGGGCTCGTCACTGCCTGAAACAACCGCCACCGGAATATCGGGCATCTGGCCACGCAATTGAATCAAACCTGAGAAGCCATGCGCTCCTGGCATATGGAGGTCTAGCAAAATCAAATCAGCATCAGGATGTCGATTAACGACCTCAGTGGTGGCTTCCATGGTGTCGGCTTCGACAATCTCAGCCTGGGGGGCTAACTGGCG
>NZ_JABUZF010000261.1:33227-37014 GCF_014897885.1 Halomonas sp. 3D7M
ACGATAAACTTATGGGCTACTGCCATGGATATTCCTCCGGTTCCTCGAGCAGCGGGGTTGACTACCGCCGCGACGCTAGGCTCATACGGTTGAAGCATGGTACCCCATGGGCTTCGTCATTCCCAAGCATCACATGCACTATTTGTCATAGATACGTCATCCAAACAGAAATAACAGTGCCGGCTCCATGGCCGGCACTGCAACGGATCTGTCCAGTTTGCCTTATTTAACATAGCAAATGAATGACATCCGTCATTTAAAAGTGCCCCCATTAGAAAGATAACTGGGGGCAAAGAGCATTACTGGTTGGCACGATGCTCGATGAGTTCGTCCACTACTGACGGATCAGCCAGCGTGCTGGTATCGCCCAGGCCGTCACACTCATTAGCTGCAATTTTACGTAAAATGCGCCGCATAATTTTACCAGAACGTGTTTTTGGCAGCCCTGGCGCCCACTGAATTACATCTGGCGATGCAATCGGGCCAATATCTTTACGTACCCATTGAGTCAGCTCTTTCTTGAGTTCATCCGTGGGATCAACATCATCATTGAGCGTTACATAGATATAGATGCCCTGGCCCTTAATATCGTGCGGGAAGCCAACGACGGCGGCTTCTGCCACTGCCGAGTGAGCAACCAGAGACGACTCTATTTCAGCAGTGCCCATACGGTGGCCTGAGACGTTAAGCACGTCGTCAACCCGCCCTGTAATCCAGTAATAGCCATCCTCATCCCGACGACAGCCATCCCCAGTAAAATACATGCCATCGTAAGTAGAGAAGTAGGTTTGTACAAAGCGTTCGTGGTCGCCCCAAATGGAGCGCGCTTGGCCCGGCCAGGAGTCGAGAATGACTAGATTGCCTTCCGTCTCGCCTTCTAATTTATGGCCTTCATTATCCACCAGCGCGGGGTTCACACCAAAGAAGGGCGTTGTCGCAGAACCAGGCTTTAGATCTGTAGCACCGGGAAGTGGCGCGATCATAATGCCGCCCGTTTCGGTTTGCCACCAAGTATCCACAATAGGACACTGCTCATTGCCAATAACGCGATAGAACCACTCCCAGGCTTCTGGGTTGATAGGTTCGCCCACAGAACCCAGCAAGCGCAATGAATCACGTTTGCTAGAGTCCATCACGTTATCACCATGCGCCATTAAGGCACGGACAGCGGTAGGCGCGGTATAGAGGATATTGACCTGATGCTTATCGACAATTTCGCCCATGCGGCCATGGCTTGGGTAGCTCGGTACGCCTTCAAACATTAGCGTGGTTGCACCATTGGCAAGCGGTCCGTACACGATATAGCTGTGGCCCGTCACCCAGCCTACGTCCGCTGTACACCAGTAAATTTCACCTTCTTGATAGTCGAAAACATACTGATGGGTCATCGCGGCGTAGGTCAGGTAGCCGCCAGTGGTATGCTTTAAGCCCTTAGGCGCACCGGTTGACCCAGAGGTATAGAGAATAAACAGTGGATCTTCGGCATTCATGGCCTCAACTGGGCATTCGGTAGACTGCTTATCCACCAGCTCGTCAAACCAAATGTCACGACCTTCCTGCCAATCAATATCACCGCCTGTACGCTTCACCACCAATACGTTTTTACATACATCGGTGCCGTTACGCGTCAACGCTGAATCGACGTTCTCCTTAAGGGGCACGTGTTTACCACCACGCACCGACTCATCAGCAGTGATCACCAGTTTAGAATCAGCACCAATGACCCGCTGAGCGACGGCATCCGGCGAAAAGCCGCCAAACACAACAGAGTGCACAGCACCAATACGTGCACATGCCAACATGGCCATGGCCGCCTCGGGAATCATCGGCATATACAGCGTCACTGTATCGCCTTTGTTAACTCCCAGCGACTTCAGGCCGTTGGCCAGCTGGTTCGTGCGCTCATAAAGCTCACGGTAAGTAATGTGTTTTGAATCGTTAGGGTTATCCCCTTCCCAGATAATCGCCGTTTGGTCGCCACGCTTCTCCAAGTGGCGATCTAGACAGTTGGCGCTAACGTTTAGCTCACCATCTTCAAACCAGCGAATATCAACATTATCGCGTGCAAAGGAGGTGTTTTTAATCTTGGTTGGCGTCTTGATCCAATCCAGACGCTTTGCTTGCTCAGCCCAGAAACTTTCCGGGTCGTCCATGGACTGCTGATACATTGCCGCATATTTATCTTTATCAGCCCATGCACTGGCAGCGATACTATCGCGCACTGGATAGACGTTTTTATGCTCGCTCATGAAGTTGCCTCTGTCCGTGAAATTGCACTCTCTAGAAAATGGTGTCGGTATTATTATTAGTCGCACCGACGCGCTTAATATTTACCTAGCATAAACCTCCCAACGCCGGCTTCCCTTTAGACATTGGTATTAACATTTTCAATATTAAAAACAATAAGTTAAAACACTTTCAAGGTTTTCTAAAAGCACTGTAGACCAAGGTCTGATCACAATGGCGGCAGCGATAGCGACGCCCCTTTACCACTAAAGAATGACGCCTGGCTGTGAAACAATGCGTTTGACAGCCACATTGATAATAATATGGCCGAGACTGGGCATCCTGAACATCAAAGCGATGAGTCACCTTAGGCTCAAGGCCAAACAGGTCTCGCATGACGGCTTGCCATTCTCGACCATGCGGTTTGAGCCGCGTGCCATTGGCTAAATGAAAGACTAACCAATGCGCCATTTCATGGGGAATCACCTCGTCAAAAAACGCCTGCCGATTATTGCTCAGTAAAACAGGATTAAAACGCAGCCCGCCACGCCCTAGATGGGCCTGCCCTGCTGAGGCACCTTTTAGGTCGAACCACACCTTTGGCGCTGGCAGCGCAGGATAGACTTCTTGGCAGCGTCTTAACGCTTCATCAGTTCTGTCTCGCACGGCGTGCATGAGCGCCTCTGAAGAGAGTGTTGCAAGTTTTTCAGCAGGCCATGGGGGCAGTGGTAAAGTCTTCATTAGTGATAAACTAACCAGTAACGATGTTGCCAACGAGTGTTGCCGATCAACATCTTTTTCTCAAAGACGATTTTTATGATGAGGCCCCTTATGGCAGAGCGCAATAACGTTCCCGCAGCAACGTCGCCCAATACCACCCCACCTCAGCCACTACTTGATGACGAGCAGCTTGATCGATTGGATGACTTTCTCGACTCAGAGCAGGTCGGCGAAGATGCGCTGGATCTTATCTCTGCCCATGGCTTTTTAGTGGCGCTGGCGGTTGCCCCTAGCGAATTACCCACCAGTCAATGGCTAGCTGAGCTGTTTCAGGGAGAGCCAAGTTATCGGGATGATGCCGAACGAGACGAGATTATCCAACTGTTAACACTGCTACGTGACAACGCCGTCGCAGTGCTTGAACAAGGTGGTTTACCAGAGCTACCCTTCGAGCTAACGCTCGATGGTATCCCCGCGGAGGAAACGCCCATCGGCGACTGGTGCGCGGGGTTTATGGAAGGTGTCTTTAGCGACGAAAGCGCGTGGTTCCAAGATGACGAAGAAGCTGCCGCCACGCTACTGTTACCCTTTATGTCGCTTTCAGGTTTATTCGATGATGAGCCAGAAATGGCTGAGATGGCCCAAGATCAGGCCAGTCAGGAAACCTTTGTTGCTCAACTGCCAGAACTAGTCCTGGATCTTTATCTTCATTACCGCGTGCCCCCCGAAACGCCGAAACCTAAGCCACGCAAGAAAACCCCGGCCAAAGGTAAAAAGCGTCGATAGCCGATTGCTAACCGCGCATTATTTAAGGCGGGTGACAATACCATCCACTACGCCA
>NZ_JABUZF010000260.1:0-1566 GCF_014897885.1 Halomonas sp. 3D7M
CCACTGTTGCTGGGTAAGATCAGTGCGCATTAACTGCTCAGGCTCGGTCGCTTCCCCAAAGTAATCGTCTCCTTTTTCGCTATTGTAGTTATAGAATCCTTGGAATTTTAACGGCAGCGCCGCCGCTTCAAACGGCAGCCCCCAGGCCAAGTTAATTTGGTAATAGGGATCAAACGAAATACTGTTCTGATTTTCTGGCAGTCCACAAGGTGGCAAGCCGCAATGGTTCCACTCACGGCTATAGAACAGACTTAGATCCACAAAGCCTCTCGGCACATCAAATTTAAACGTTGGCCCCACTACTAATTGGCGTTTACGTGGTGCAAAGCCAGTATTTTTGGTATTCAGGTC
Organism: Halomonas sp. 3D7M; assembly: GCF_014897885.1. Lineage (NCBI taxonomy): Bacteria > Pseudomonadati > Pseudomonadota > Gammaproteobacteria > Oceanospirillales > Halomonadaceae > Halomonas > Halomonas sp. 3D7M. The sequence goes on from NZ_JABUZF010000260.1 coordinate 352, forward strand.
AAACCCGAATGTCAGTGCCGTGTCTTTGACGGGCCCGAAAGCGATGGGCTCATTGAATACGCCGCCCCCATGGAGTTGATGACGGTATGTCAGATAGGCTTCCGTTGCCCCTGAATCACTGTTATTGGCGGGGTCTTGGCTGCTGGACTGAAGCACGTCCAGATTTAAAAAGTTTTGGCCCAGTGAGTAACCACTAACATGGGTAAACTGGAGAATATGCTTCTCTATGTTCTCTGGGTTATTCGGCTCGGTAAACTGCGTTCCATAGCGATACCCCACGGACGTATCACTCCATGTCGCTGCCTGGGCACCTGCCGAGATAGTGCCAAGATAAGCGCCTATCGCCAGATACGTTACCACTGCTCGATTGCTCTTCAACATGCAAAACCCTTTGTTGTTTGATTTTGTTTTTAGACATCTTTCTAAGCGCCCTTCTATAAGGACCTTCCTAACGCCGTTATGCCCGCTTTTCGCGGGTGCGATAGCGATTTTTTTGCGGAAACGGCACTTCTTAGAGTACATTTAGCAATATTTATTGTATACAATAAAACAGATAAACAAATACAAATGGAGGATACAATGTCGCGTATTTTAGAAGCAGCTCGCCCCAGCCGCCTAGGCTTAGACGCCTTTCTTGAGCATTACGGGGACGTTTTTGAACATTCACCCTGGGTAGCCGAAACCGCTTGGAAACAGGGGTTTACCGACCAACACGATGACCCAGATGTGCTAGCTGACTGCATGGGCAATGTGCTTAAGGGTGCTGATATTGATCAGCAAATTGCAGTCATCCGCGCTCACCCAGACCTTGCCGGGAAAGCAGCTCTCGCGGGCGAGCTAACCCAGGATTCCACTCGCGAACAGGCTGGTGCGGGGCTAGATCAATGCTCAGCCGAAGAGTTTGAACGCTTTCAACACCTCAATCAGGCCTATCAAGATAAGTTCGGTTTCCCCTTTGTGATTGCTGTTAAAGGGCTTGATCGACACGCCATCCTTTACGCGTTCGAAAAGCGCCTTGAAAACGACGCCGCTACCGAGCGTCAAACCGCTATTGAGCAAATCATCCAGATAGCGCGCTTTCGCCTGCACATGCGTGCGGCCGAGGCAGCGTAATTCTCACGCGCTTAGCGCTTCTATTTTCCTTTCAGCCTGACCTGTGGTGCTCGGCCCTTCAGGCTGTGAGGCTTACCTTTTATCGTCATTCGGAGAGACCTC
>NZ_JABUZF010000265.1:0-3162 GCF_014897885.1 Halomonas sp. 3D7M
AGTAAATGCGCGGCAGGCTAGCACCGTCTAACTGAGCCGCTTTGACGATGCTGTCATCAATGCCCCGCAGCCCTGCCAAAAAGAGTGCCATCACAAAGCCCGACGCCTGCCAAACCGCGGCAATCACCAGGGTATAAATCGCCATATTCGGATCAACGATCCAGTCGAAGCGAAACGACTCAAACCCCCAGCTTTGCACCATCGCCTGGATGCCCAACTGGGGATTCAGCAGCCACTTCCACACCACCCCCGTAACAATAAACGACAGTGCCATGGGGTAGAGATAAATCGTACGCAGCGCGCCCTCTTGGCGAATTTTTTGATCCAGCAAGATTGCCAGCAGCGCGCCAATCACCAAACAAATCACAATAAACAGCACGCCAAACAGCATCAGGTTGGTAGAGGCCACCCACCAACGTTCATTGGTCATCAGTCGCGTATATTGGCCAAAACCAACAAAGTCGTAGCTTGGCAGCATGCGCGAGCTGGTTAGCGACAACACAAAAGTCCACAGCATAAAGCCGTAAACAAAAAACAGAGACACCGCAACAGAAGGGGCAAGTACCAAACGGGGCAGCCAAGCTTGAAGCCAGCCGGACGCCGTCGGCCGCACTGGAGTGCGCGTCGTGGGTTCGCTCATGAGATAATTCCTCGCCAGTCAGCCGCTAGCGCCACCGTTGCGGCAGCGCTAGTTACGTTACTTATTAAAAGTACGCGGTGGCTTAAAAAGAGGCGGTTTTAGCCGCACTCACCAACCGTTCGGCGGCTTCTTCGGCAGGCATATTGGGATCGTTGAAGTAGTTGGTCACGACATCAAAGATCGCGCCCTGGACATCAGCGCGTACCGCCATCCCGTGAGCCATGCTGGGCACTAAACCGCCTTCATCAGCGGTGCGTTGAAAGTCAGCAAGCGACTGCTGAGCACAGCTATCGAACTCACTCATATCTAGATCGGGCCGCGCAGGAATAGAGCCTTTGGCAAGGTTAAAAGCTTCTTGGAAGGTTGGTTCTAATACTAAACGGGCCAAGGTTTGCTGGGCATCACGCTCGGCGTCGTCAGTAACACGAAACATGGCCAAGCTGTCGATATTAAACGTGAACGCATCTTCCGTGCCAGGGGCTGCAGCGCACAGATAGTCCTCACCGGCGGCGAGACCTGCGGCAGTGAACTCTCCTTTGGCCCAGTCCCCCATCAGTTGAAAGCCTGCGACACCTTCAATCACCATCGCGGTGGCAATGTTCCAATCGCGGCCGGACATGCCCTCATCCATCAGCTCGCGCAGGCGTTTAAAGTCTTCTAGCGCGGCAATCATCTGCTCCCCACCCAAGGCTTCGGGGTCTAGTTCCACTAGCGCTTGCTGGTAAAACTCGGCTCCCTGGCTACCCAATACGACACTTTCAAATACCGTGGCGTCTTGCCACGCTTGACCACCATGGGCTAGCGGTACAAAACCAGCTTCGCGAATAGCTTCACCGGCAGCAAATAGCTCTTCAAGCGTGGTAGGCATTTCAACGCCTGCCGCTTCTAGTACATCAGGATTAGCCCATAGCCAATTAACTCGGTGCACGTTCGCTGGGACGGCAACATATTGGCCGTCGTAGCGCATAATATCGGCAACCGTCTCGGGCAGTAGGTCGTTCCAGCCTTCAACGGTGGCGACGTCGTCTAAATCGCCCAACAGGCCAAGCTCGCCCCACTCTTGAATTTCAGGCCCTTTGATTTGTGCGGCGGAAGGCGGGTTGCCCGACATTGCACGAGACTTAAGTACCGTCATAGCGGTTTCACCACCGCCCCCGGCCACAGCAAAATCCTGCCAGCCATAGCCTTCGGCTTCCATTAACTCTTTGAGGACGTTTGCTGCACGGGCCTCACCGCCGGATGTCCACCAGTGCAATACTTCCACTTCGTTGGCTTGGGTGGTACTGGCCGCCATGCTGGTGCCAGCCGCCACGGCTAATGCGAATACGGATTTTTTAAACGTAGGCACGTTAAATACGGGCATATTGATACTCGGCATGAATAGCTCCTACTGTTGTTATTGTGCTGTTGCTTGGTGCTTATGAAATGTCGCAGCTGATGATCGACTGAACGACTCACAGCAGAGTACGCCACCCAGGCACACAACGGGAGTTACCGAGTCCTGCATAGTCTTGGCAATTTATTAATAGTGTTAGGGTTTTATTACAAGCCAGTAACACTCGTTTGGCGCGGTAGCGTTAACGTGGCCACTAACCCACCTGCCGAGTGATTCGATAAGACGATATCGCCCCCATGGGCACGGGCAATATGCCTGGCAATGCCAAGTCCCAGGCCACTTCCACCGGTGTAACGGCTTCTAGAGGCTTCCAGGCGCACAAAAGGTGAAAATACTCGGGAAAGCTGAGCATCAGGAATACCTGGCCCATTATCATGAATGGACAATGTCACGACACCCTCCTGCTCTTCAAGCGTTACGGTTGCTTTCTGGCCGTAAAACACCGCGTTTTCAAGTAGGTTTGCCAAGCAACGTTTTAGCGCCAGTGGCTTAACGGTTAGTGGCAACACCGTACCATAGAGTGACACCTCACCGCCGTACAGGCGTAACCCTTCGGCAATCTCCAACAGCAGCGCGTTAAGATCCGTGGGCTGTGGATCTTCATGTAGATCCAGCCCTTTGACCGAGGCCAGTGCACCTTTGACCAGCTCGCTCAACTCGTCAAGTGAGGCGCAAAAGCGTTCACGCTGAGCAGTATCATCGAGCATTTCGGCACGCAGCCGCATGCGTGTAATGGGGGTTTTAAGATCATGAGAAATCGCCGAAAACAGCCGCTCGCGCTCATCAATCTGTTCTTGAATACGCCGCTGCATACGATTAAAAGCCACTGCGGTAGCGGCTACTTCTTTAGGGCCGCTCTCTTTAAGTGGCGGGCTATCTAAATCATCACCCAACTGGCGCGCTGCTCGGGAAAGCCGCGCCAACGGCCGAGTTACACTGGTAATACCGAGTAACGAAAGCGCCAGCACGCTTAACAGCACCAACACGCCGACTAATAGACGCTCTTCAGAAAGCCAGCGGTAGCCGCTAAAAATATCCGGCACGCCCAGCAGTGTGGCCACGTAAAGCCAGGTATCGGGGGCCAGCTCCAGTTGCACCACTAAGATAGGGGGCGAAAGCGGCTCCA
>NZ_JABUZF010000265.1:3179-11860 GCF_014897885.1 Halomonas sp. 3D7M
GGCGAAAGCGGCTCCATTAACAGACTGTGCTGCCCCCATCGGGGTGGCAAATCATAAAGCAGCACTTCGTTATTGAAGACACGCAAGCTTTCCGGGCGGGAAAACTCCACCACCACATCGTCGATGGAGAGCTGCTCGGTCAAGATAGCACGTACATTGTCTACCACGACCTCTTTTTCTGGGCCACTGCCAATATCTTCCACGGCAATGCGTCGCTCGTTCACGCTGACAAAAAACCGCGTGCCGCCCATGCTTCGCAACTGATCCAACACAATGTGCCGGTAATCTACCGGCAGCGAACGGAAAAACCGCATGGTCGAGGCAATACTGAAGGCCATATTGCTGGAAAGCTCATCTAGCTGTTCAAGCTGGCTGGCCCGCACTTGGGAAGTCCATAGCGCATAGCTAGCCGCTTGAGCAGCCAGCACTCCCGCAATCATAATGACCACAAAGCGCCCACGTAGACTGCTCGGCAACCAGCGCGCGAGTTTGCGCTTTACACCTTTCACGAAGCGGCTTCAACCCTGGCGGTTAGCACATAACCAGCCCCACGCACGGTTCGAATCAGTTGAGAGTGCTGTGCATCTTCCCCCAGTCGCTGGCGCAAGCGGCACACGTGTACATCAATAGAGCGATCCAACGGTGGCGCTTCACGGCCGCGGGTCAAGGTGTAGAGATCATCGCGAGTAATGACGGTGGCAGGCCGTTCCAGAAATACTTGCAGTAGTTGAAAGTCTGCGCCAGAAAGTGCGGTGCGAATACCTTCCTGGTCAATCAGTTCGCGGGTCATGCGGTCTAGTTGCCAGTCGCCAAAGCGTACCCAGCGAGCCTCTTGGGTTGGCGTGCCAGTTGCTGCCGGGCGGGCTCGGCGTAACACCGCTTTAATCCGCGCCAGCAACTCACGAGGGTTGAAGGGCTTAGCGATATAGTCATCAGCGCCTAACTCAAGCCCCAAAATGCGGTCGGTATCATCGGCACTGGCGGTGAGCATAATAATCGGCGTATCGCTGGTTCTGCGCAGTTCCCGGCAGATGGTAAAACCATCATCCCCCGGCATCATGACGTCAACGACCAACAAGTCTGGCGCTTGATCAACCAGTTGCTGATACAGCGAATCCGCCCCGTCGGCAGTCAACACGTGATAGCCGTGACGCCCTAAATAGTCTGCCAACAGTTCGCGGATTTCCGCGTCGTCATCAACGACCATCAAGGTAGCAGGTGTGGTTGTCATGGTAGCAATGTGCCCCTGGGTTATTATTACTCGTTATTATCATTTTAGGGGCTAGATGATGGTGGAGTGGCCACCCTATCGCAAGCGGCCATCGACCAAGGTTGCAGCGTGAAGCGTTTATTACAGCGCGAAGCGCTTTGCTAGCCACTGAGCGACAGCCGCTTCGCCATGATGGCCAATACGCTCAGCGCTGGAAACACGATCAAATAGGGCTAGGTGGGCATTCGCCATTACCTGGGCTTCCCCTGCCAGATTAAGCATTTCAGTATCGTTTAGGTTATCGCCAAATGCTAAGCACTCTGCCGGCGTTAGCTTTAGCTTTTTCAGCAGCGCCGTTAAGGCCACGCCTTTATTAACGCCACCCGCCATAATTTCTAAAGAGTCGATCGTTGAGTATGTGATATGTAAGCTGTGACCATGCGCCTCCTGGGCCTGACATTCCAATTGCGCTAACGCAGCCGGATCGCCCAGATAGAGCACTTTACCAACTCCATCGGCATCCATCGCTTCCGGCGGCACAACCTCGTAACCAAAGCCCGTCGAGGCATGCAATGACAACAGATGCGGTGCGTCGGCATCGATATACCAGCCGCTTTCACGGTAAAGGTTGAGCCTCACCTGAGGCGGGCGCGGCAACTGAATAAGCGTTTCGGCATGGGCTGGTTCAAGATGGGTCGCGCTCAAAAGCGTGCCATCTGGAGCATGGATATATGCCCCGTTGGTACTGATTAAATAGGCCGGGATATCCAACTGATCGCGAAACACCCGCATATCGTTATAGTGGCGACCAGACGCCAGCGCGACATGATGGCCCTGCGATACAAGCGCTCTCAGCACCTCAATAGTGCTGTCGTGCAGTCGGTGGTCGCTGCCTAACAGCGTACCGTCAAGGTCGGAAACGATAAGGCGTGATGTCATGGTGCACTCCTGGTGATAGAACTTCTCAGCTTATCCGATTACGCTCGCCGCTCCCAGCCGGACTACAGAGACTCAGAGCCCTCCAAGGCAACACCGATTTATGAGGGCTCTCGCTACCTGAACAGTAGTTAATTTAGCGTCACGACACGGCTATGCCGCTGACCATTGGCACTGGCGCTGCGCAGTAGCACCGTGTTTTTCACCTCGGGTGGCGCGCTGTCCTGATAGACCTGCCAGCTTGCCCCATCGTCTAAGGAGTACTCAATACTTACTCCCGGCAGAGCGACATTGGCCACTAGCCTACCCGCTTCAACCCGGGCTCCTGGCAACGGCAGACGATAAGCGATTCCATCACGCTCCAGCCGTGGTAGGACACGCTGGCCAAGCAGGTTGGCAAAACGCTGCCAGTCCTCGATCAACGACTCATGGTCGACAAAGGACGTCTCGCCACCGATGAACGCCTGACCAGGTTGATAATCGAGTTCCCACTCGGCTTGGTGCCAGGCTCGCTCGGCCAACGCTAGCAGACGCGGGAAGATCATGTACTCCATCTGCGTCTCGCTACGTACCGTTTCACCCCAGGCTTGAGCGGAAATCCCCCGAGCGCCTTGCCACCCCTCGGCGCTCTCGGAACGAAAGGTATTGCCGTCTCGATCAACTGAGGTTTCCGCATTTTGCGCCAGATTATCGGGGGCAAAGGAGAACACTTTGCGCGTATCGGTGAAACGTGTCGCCCAGTAGTAGCCTCGTTCGTGTGGGTTGACCTCGTAGGGCATGTCAAAGTAGAGATAATCTGGGCTAGAAAGAATCACCTCATAGCCCCGCGACTGCCACTCGGCCACCGACTGACTACCGCCCCAAAACAGCGGATCCCAGAAATTGACCGCGACCTGCGGCGTCGCAAACTCGGAGGCGGACTCAACATGCTTTAGGCCGTCTTGCCAGGCTGACATCCGCGCTATTCCGTAGCTATCAGCGAGTTGATTGACCTGTAGGGCAAAACGGCTCGGCAGTTCCTCTACAGAAGCGACCTCTCCATCGGCAACGCTCTGTTGGCAAATTGGCGACGCCTCCCAGGGATGGTGCTGATCACTCTGGTCGATGGTTCCTCGCCAGTCGACCGGTTCTTCAGCATCGATATCCTGAAAACCATGACCTAGCAGGATATTCTTGGCTTCATCACCACCAAAGTGCCAATTGTCCAGCGCCTGGCCCGCCTCTTGGTGCATCGATACCACTTCGCCCATCACCTTATCGACAAAGCGGTTCGTCGACTCAAGACAGGGGTTAAGGTAGCTGCGACGATCATAGAGCTGAACCGACAGCGTATTAGACGTATCTTCAGGGTCGATTAATCGATACTCATTGGCTGCCGCACTATCGCCCTCCTCCATCAGCCGACGATATCGCGCTTCCATAGCCACCACAGCGGCACGAGCATGAGCCGGCATATCAATTTCAGGCACCACCTGAATATGGCGAGCCTCGGCATAGCGAACGATATCGATATAATCCTCACGGGTGTAGAAACCGCTACCGGCAGTATCGTCCTCTGGCCCAGAGCCCAACTGAGGTAAAAGACAGTTCGTTTCTTCCAGATCATGACAGCGCTTGCTGCCTACTTCGGTTAATTCCGCCAACCCCGGAATTTCCAGCCGCCAGCCCTCATCATCGGTGAGATGGAAGTGGAAACGGTTGAGCTTGTACGCAGCCATCTGATCCAGCAAGCGCAACACTGAGGCCTTATCTTTGAAATTCCGTGCAACATCCAACATGACGCCGCGATAGTCGTAACGTGGAGCATCATCAATGTCCATCGCTGGCACCAGCCCTTCCTCATCCATGGCCGCTATTAGCGACTGGACAGCGTAGAAAGCCCCGCTAGCGTCAAAGGCCAGAATATCGGCACCGGACTCATTGAGCTGCAGGCGATAGCCTCCCTCCCGTGCCAACGCTTCATCGAGAACGTCTGACTCAGAGACCAAGCGGGCTCGGATCACCAAGCTGTCGCCACCTTCGTTGACGGGGATGTCGAGCCGTTCGAAGCGCTCTCCCAGTACCGCTAGGCTGGCCTCGCTCAGCATTGGCATCTCGAGGCTGACCCCTTCAGACAAATCGAGAGTAGCCTCTCCCAGGCGAGATGAGCGCGGTGTCGGCAAAATAGCTCCCCGCAATGCGTCGGCGGGCATTGCAGTGGCCGCAGCGTTGCGCTCGAAGCGTGTCTCGGCCGTCATCACCACGTTGTTATCGTCCGGTGTACGCATAAGCTGCTCACCGAAAGGAGCACGGACAAAATCGGTCAGCACTTCATCACGGGTATTATCGATCACCGCGGTTTCATCGCCCACTGCCAGGTACCAGTTGGGCATCACATCGGTCATGAATAGCTGCCAGTACTCACCCACGATGGGAATTTCCAGGCTCTCTCCAGCGTCCAGTCCAGTAAAGGTGTCATTGGGTTCAAGGCGATGGAGATCCCCTGTGATACGCGTCAGTGACAGTTCAGGATGATCCATCTGCAGCAGACGACGAATACTCGAGAAATACAGCCCCCAGTCGCTCGCCTCAATGGCCTTATCGGAGGTATTGGTCAAAAGGATCGTCGCGGTGAAACAGGCGGCGTAATCCGCCCCCAATCTCTGGCAGTCGATATCATGCGCCTGTGGCTGGTTGGCAGTTACCTTGTACTGCACGTCTAGCCGCTGCGCCAAGTCATGGGCAGACGACGCATCAAGCTGAGTGGTTTCGCTGGCCTGGGCTGCCGCCGAGTTGATTGCAACCCCGATAGCCAGTGTCGTTAGGGCCTTCGTCAATGTTGTCATTGTTTTCACCTCAAGCATTACAGAATCGAGAAAGGAGCCACGACCGTGAACTTGATGTCGTGCTCATCTTGAAAGGCATTTTTAAAGCCGCCATCTCCCCAGGAGGCGTAGTCGGTGCGGTTGTCGTAGCGGGTATAGTGCAGTTGAAAACGCGTGCCCTCGGCCCAGCCATTCTGAACTTTGTAATGCACGTCAAAGTTCCAGGCGGACTCACTGAAGCGGCGCCCGGGGTCCTCAAAACCTGAGTAGGGACGAGCATCCCAGCCATAAGCATGAGCCAAGCCCAGTGACCAACCAGGCAAATCCCAGCCTTCCAGGTCATAGGTGACACCGGCGTAGAGGGACTTTTCACCATCGTGATTCCAGTCGGATCGGGCATCCCACCAGATATCCAAGCGGCCGTTGGACGATGCATAAGGAGTGGTCATTCGCGGCAGGAAGTAGCCCTGAGCCCCAGGTGCATGCACCCAGCTAAACTCAAGCCGCCAATCGAAGGCCCCCTGATCATAGTGAGCGGTAAGCACCTGTTGCCAGGCAGTACCGTCATAGACGTCGTTGGCTGAGCCATCGTCATGGCGGTCACGGGCGGCGTAGGTTTGGTAACTCAAACGCAGCGGGGAGTCGTTCAGCTGGGTAGCATAAGACACCTTGCCGAACCCTTGATCCATATAGCCCTGGGCTTGCCCAAAAGCTGCTTCGATGGCCAAGTCATCGGTGACGTCGTAGCGTGCTCCCAGCGAGTGCAGGTAGTCGATCGTTTCTCCATCAGCTTGGCGGAACTCGTAGAAGCTCTGATACCAAGGCGCCTTGTAACGATCAGCATGAAAATAGCTCAGCGATAGGTCACCTATCCTGGCGCCGAGTTCTCCACCGCGATAAGTGCCTGGCAGGAAGGACCAGTTAGGGGCGATAACACTGGTGCCTTGGGGCTGCAGATAGCCTAGCCGCCCCCACATATCGCCAAACTTGAACTTGAGTGCGGCCCGGTAGAGGCTGGCACCATTCGTCTCCTTGCCGTCCCAGCGCTCCTCCCAGAGCGTACTCGCTGGGCGGAAATTGAATTCCGTGCCCTGGTGGCGGTTCTGAAAGTCGTAAGCAGCAAAGGCGGCTAGATCCAGTCCTACAACGCCCCCCGCATGACCACTCGAAAAGTCGACAGCCAGATTGGCGGTGGAGTGCTGCAGATTGGAAGCGTAAGCCCCTGGAGTGCCCTCGCCATCAGGCCCCATACCTCCCGAACGACGATCACGGTCGCGATAGATATAAAACAGGGTGGTCTCAAGGCTGGCCTCTTCCATAAAGCCCTGGGGCTCGTCGGCAGAAGATGTCAAAGGAACCAACGATAAGGTACCGATCAGGGCTAGTTGACCAAAGCGACCTAACGGTTGCCCTTTTTGGGGCGTAGGTATGCTTGATATCAGCATGGCGTCGTATCCGATTGTTGTTGATTTTGTATTAGCGTTGCAGTGATGTGCACGTTTTAAAGACGCGCGGGGTCTGTGGGGCAGCGCAGCGCTGCCCCATAAACATGGGTCTATGACGTAGAAGTCTTGGCTAAATCGCCACGGCTCCCCGTTACTCGGCCGTTGCCGAGTAACGGGTGTCGATTACGAGCGTTAGGCTCTTAGTGAATGCGCGATAGCAGCGGCTTGATCGCCGACGATCAGATGCCATGTATTGCCGTTCAACGCCTGAATGCCTCTACATCCCAGTTGGTCAAGCGCTGCGCTGTCTAGACCAGCGCCATCGACTAGCTCTACGCGCAGGCGTGTCTGGGCTTGGACGTCCAGCCGTTGCACGTTGGCATTACCACCTAAGGCAGCCATCCAGCGTTGGGCCACCTCGGCGGGCAATGCCGTTGGTTGAGAAGGGGTTGCGGGGGTGCCAGGGCTCTGTTCAGAAGGACTATGTGCAGAAGGACTATGTGCAGCAGGGCCATGAGAAGAGGTATTAGCATCAATCGCCGCTCCACTCTGCTTGAGCGCTTGTCGAATCTCATCTGCGATACCATCCGCAATGGGCCCCATCACTACCTGGAGACCACCGCCCTGGAGACGCATAATCCCCCGAGAGCCCAACGATTTCAGAGCCGGCTCATCAATTGCCTCAGGATTCTCCAGCACCAAGCGCAACCGAGTCGTACAGGCACCTACGCTTTGCAGGTTGCTCGCGCCACCTAACGCCGTGACAAACGCTGGGCCACGCTCACCGAGTGGTGTCGGGGCTGCTGCGGAGGAAGCACTTTCCGGCTCGCGCCCTGGGGTAGGTAGATTAAAGCGGACGATGGCCCAGCGAAATACCGTGTAGTACAGAACAAAATAGACGAGGCCGACAGGCAGCATCAGCCAACCATTGGTGGAAAGCCCGTAAGAGAGTGCAAAGTCAAAGGCTCCAGCGGAGAAGGTGAAGCCAAGCTTCACGTCCAGCCAGTGCAGCAGCGCCATGGAAATGCCTGTTAACACTGCGTGCATGCCATAAAGCAGCGGTGCCAGAAACATAAAGGTGAATTCGATGGGTTCGGTGACACCGGTCAGGAAAGCCGTCAATGCCAGCGAAAGTAACAAGCCACCCACCTGGGCACGGCGTCCTTTTGGTGCGGCATGGTACATGGCCAGCGCCGCGGCTGGCAGGCCGAACATCATCACCGGGAAAAAGCCCGCCATAAAGCGCCCTGCTTCAGGGTCACCAGCAAAGAAACGGTTAAGGTCGCCATTGGCTACTACCCCAGCGGCTGTCTCAAAATTGCCGAAGACGAACCACACCAGGCTATTCAGCACGTGATGCAGACCCGTCATAATCAACAAACGGTTAATCGTTCCGTAAACGAAAAGCCCCAGTTCACCGGCGCCAATCAGCCAGTGACCAAGAGCATCAATGCCATGTTGAATAGGCGGCCAAATCACCCCAAAAACCACCCCCATTGCTACTGCCGCTAGGCCAGTAGCAATAGGTACAAAGCGTCGCCCACCAAAAAAGGCCAGATAGTCAGGGAGCTGAATCGACTTATAGCGATTATAAAGCAGGCCTGCCACGCTGCCGGCAATAATCCCTGCCAGCACCCCCATATCAATCTCAGGGTTAAGCGCGGTCAGCACCGCATCTAGCACCAGGTAGCCAATCACCCCGGCCAGGCCGGCAGCGCCGTTACTATCATCCGCGAAGCCTACGGCGAGGCCGATGGCAAAAATCAGCGCCAGGTTGGCGAAAATGGCCTGGCCAGCGCCAGCAATAAAGGCAACATCCAGCAGATCAGGCTGCCCAAGGCGCAGCAATAGACCTGCAATGGGCAATACCGCGATGGGTAGCATCAGAGAGCGGCCAAGCCGCTGTAGCCCGCCCATCAGGCGGGAACCGAAGGTCGTAGAAGACATTTCAGCACCTCTCAAGGGTCGTTGTTGTTATGTCGGTTTGGTTGGCCTTAGCAAGCCACGCGCTTAAGTGCTGGCGTACAGCGGTCGCATCGTCCAAGGCCAGTAGTGCGGGAAGTTCATCTGCCAGTGCGGCAGCATTCAGGCAACGCAGGGCAGCTTTCACTGCAGGCACACGTGCAGGTTCTACAGAGAGTTCATCGACACCCAGCGCGACGAGCAGAAGCGCGACCCGCTCATCACCCGCGGCGGCACCGCAGACACCCACGGGGCAGTGTCCTTTCGCGCCGTCTACCGTCGCTTGAATCAGCCGCAGCACCGCGGGATGCAATACATCCGCTC
>NZ_JABUZF010000265.1:11897-12980 GCF_014897885.1 Halomonas sp. 3D7M
GGGTCCTCACGGTCCATCGCCAGGGTGTACTGGGTTAAATCGTTGGTGCCGATTGACAGAAAGTCGGCTTCAACAGCGAGGCTTCTGGCGCACAGAGCAGCACTAGGCACCTCGATCATGGCACCAAGGCGCGGCCGCGCATCGAGCCCCATTTCGCTGGCCAACGTCTCTAAGCGCTTGCGCACTTCGCGCAGCTCGCCAACCTCGGTCACCATCGGCAGCATGATATGTAACGTTTCCAACGGCGTAACGCCGAGTAGCGCTCGCAGCTGGGTCTCCAGCAGTTCAGGCTGGCTGGCCCACAAACGAGCGCCCCGCACGCCCAGCGCTGGGTTAGGTACTGACGGCAATCGCAGATAAGGAAGCTGCTTGTCTGCACCAATATCCAGGGTGCGAATAATCACAGGCTTGCCATCTAAGGCCTTCACAGCAGCCTGATACTCATCACGCTGAGTCGCTTCACTGGGGGCACTATCTCGCTCAAGAAAAAGAAACTCACTGCGCAGTAGACCTACACCATCAGCACCCGAATCTGCCGCTAAACGCGCCTCTTCGGCGCCACCGATATTGGCGCATACCTCAATTTCTCGCCCGTCCAGAGTGATCGCTGGTTCATGGGCTAACGCTTGCGCTTGCTCTGCTTCATAACGGCGAGCATCAATGCGCTCTGCCACTTCCGCCCGTTGAGTAGCGCTAGGGCTCAACGCCAAGCGCCCATTTTCCGCATCTAGAATGACGCTCTCGTTTGTGGCGCTATTAGCAGCGTCGATTAGGCTCGCCCCCATGGCCACGAGGCAGGGAATACCTCGGGCGCGTGCCAAAATGGCCACATGAGAAGTGGTGCCGCCGCCCGCGAGACACAGCCCAGCAGGATGCTGGGTAGCAACGGCCACCAGCTCTGAGGGTGTCAGCTCATCAGCAACGACGACGGCCCCTTTAGGCAGCTCAGGAAGTGCCGCTTGCTGGTCGTCGCTTAGTTCCACCATCACAGGGAGCATGCAGGCATTCGCCCAGTGGATCGAGAGCAATGCCCTCTCCCAGGGTTAGGCTGGCGAAAACCGGATCGGGCACCGCTGTTAGGGG
>NZ_JABUZF010000265.1:12997-13957 GCF_014897885.1 Halomonas sp. 3D7M
TTAGGGGTACCCCAACCCCCGCCACGGGGGCCCGCAGCGTTAATGACTGATTTGAATCTGACATGGGAGGACTCCCAAGATTGTTGTTATACGTTACAGGGTGCAGGTAACTTTATTGAGGTGCCGTGGGCGATCTGGATCGCTTCCCCGGGCCTCTGCAAGACCAGCCACCATTTGATAAAAGCTCTGAATCACCGACAGTGGCTGCAGAGCCTCATGACCAGCATCTACCAAGGTCAAATTGCGCTGTACCACGCTCTTGTCGGCAGCAAGGACGACTCGGGCGCCAACACTCTTGAGCCAATCGGTTAACTCCAGCAAACCAGCCTGTTCGGGCCCTGGTGGCGCGAATACCAACACCGGATAATCAGGGCCAATCAGCGCCATCGGACCATGGCGAACTTCGGCACCGCTAAAGGATTCCGCTTGAATCGCACAGGTTTCTTTAAACTTGAGCGCCGCCTCCTGAGCGACTGCAAGACCCGCTCCACGACCAATCACCATCATCTTGTCGGCATTTAGTAATGCCTCGATGGCTGGGGACCAATCCATCGCCAGGGCCTGGGTCAGTCGTTCTGGAAGTTGTTCCAAAGCAGTGAGTAGCAGGCGGTCTTCCTGCCAGTGGCCGATAAGCTGCGCCATGGCAGAAAGCGTGGCCAAGTAGCTTTTGGTGGCAGCGACACTTTTTTCTTCTCCCGCGTAGAGCGGAATTTCACTATCGCTGGCCGCGCCCAGAGGCGACTGCGGCGTATTGACTAACGCTATCGTTCGAGCCCCAGCGGCAGCGAGCGACTGCTGCATCGCCACTAGGTCAGGGCTTTGTCCAGATTGGGAAACCGCCAAGGATAATTGCCCTGTTAGTCGCCAAGGCGCCTTAGCCAGGGTAGTCAGCGAGGGAGGCAGCGAGGCCACCGGAATGCCTTTACGCTGCATACATTGGTAGGCGAAGTAGCTGGCGGC
>NZ_JABUZF010000265.1:14000-14466 GCF_014897885.1 Halomonas sp. 3D7M
CACGGTGACTGCGGCAGTCGGCTCGGCAAGGCGCAAGCGTTCACCTAGTGCAGCAAGCAACGCGTGATTACGCTGCAACTGACCGCGAACACGTTCAGGGGCGTTGCGAGTTTCTTCAAGCATCAAAGACATTTATGAGGCTCCTTGGGCGTTTCCACAGATATGACGGCCTTCGACATAGACCGCTTGGAGTTGAAGTTGGGGGTCAAGGATGACCAGATCCGCCAATGCGCCCTCTTGCAGGCGGCCAATGTCGTCGATCCCCAGGAAGTCGGCGGGGAAACGTGACAGGCGATCCGAGGCGTCCGCCAGGGTAAGACCGAGGCTAACGAAGTTACGTAACGCCTGATCCATGGTCAGCGTACTGCCTGCCAAAGTGCCGTCAGCCAAACGCACACCTCCCAGACATTTGGTGACGGTCTGCTCACCTAGACGGTAATCACCGTCTGGCATGCCTGCCGCTGCC
>NZ_JABUZF010000265.1:14505-15567 GCF_014897885.1 Halomonas sp. 3D7M
GTAGAGATTAGGGATGCAACGTAAGGCGGCACGGATGGCACCAGGGTGTACGTGCAGCAGATCAGGAATCACTTCGGCGTACTGCGCATGGGCGAGCGCTGCGCCGACCATTCCCGGCTTGCGGTGATGCAGTCCGGTCATGGCATTGAACAGATGAGTAAACCCGCAGGCACCATGAGCCAATGCCTCAACGCCCTCTTCATAGCTGCCAAGCGTATGCCCTATCTGAACCCGCACGCCGCGTTCGCTGAGATGGCGAATTAATGCATAGTGGCCAGCTAACTCAGGGGCAAGTGTCAGTAAGCGGATGGGGGCCAAAGCACACAGCTCATCCACCCCCTCAATCACCCCATTACGCGCATAGGCGGGTTGAGCACCCAGCTTGCCAGGATTGATATAAGGACCTTCCAAATGGACGCCCAACACCTTGGCGGCGTCCGGCTCCTGCGCCTCCATATAGCGGGCGATATCGCCTAGCACCTGACGGATCCGCTCATCTGGCGCCGTCATGGTGGTAGCAAGCAAACGGGTAGTTCCAAAGCGCACATGGGTGCGCGCTAGGGTGGCAACAGCTGTGCCGCCCTCCATGGTGTCGGCACCACCACCACCATGCACATGCAAATCTATAAAGCCGGGAATAATGCGTGGATGGTCATTGGTATCAGGATCTA
Source organism: Halomonas sp. 3D7M (assembly GCF_014897885.1). Taxonomy (NCBI): domain Bacteria; kingdom Pseudomonadati; phylum Pseudomonadota; class Gammaproteobacteria; order Oceanospirillales; family Halomonadaceae; genus Halomonas; species Halomonas sp. 3D7M. The sequence continues at coordinate 15,177 of NZ_JABUZF010000265.1, forward strand.
CCGGATCGCCGTCAATGCGCCTAATACGCCCGTCTTCCCAGTGGATCTCTCCCAGGCGCCAGCCCTCAGAGGTGAGAATATTGCCAAACTGCATAAAACCTCCTAGCGGGTCATCTCGACCATAAAGTCGTAATAATCAGTGCGGCAGTAGGTAACGGTAAGCTCCGCCGGAGAGCCATCTGCGAGATAGCCTAGACGCGTCACTTTGAGCAGCGCCTGGCCCTCAGGCACCTCAGCCAGCATGGCTAGTTCTGCGCTGGCATTGATAGCCGTCACATGCTGCAAAGCACGTGCTATGCCTCTGCCGCTGGCTTCCAACGTTGCATAAAGCGATGTATCGACCCGGAGAGGATCGGGCAGCACCGAGATGGGCAGGCAACTCTCTTCCACC
>NZ_JABUZF010000265.1:15588-28895 GCF_014897885.1 Halomonas sp. 3D7M
CCCCCGCCATTACCACCTCATCGGCTAAACGCAAACGCTTGAGACGCGCGACTTGAGCGTCAGCCCCCAGGCCAAGGCGCATGCTCTCTTCTGCACTGGGGTTGGCCAGCTTGCGTTCCAACCAATGAGAACTCGGCGTAAACCCACGCTGGGTGAGCAGCTCGGTAAAACTGGCGAGCCGTGACAAGGACTGATTGAGGCGAGGGGCAATAAACGTGCCCGAACCACGGCTTCGGCGAATCAGCCCAAGTTCTGCTAGGCGATCTAACGCCTTCCGCGCAGTAATGCGCGAAACCGCTAAGCTTTCGGCCAAGTTGCGCTCAGAAGGCAACGCCTCGCCGGCTTGCCAGGCGCCCGTCTCAATTGCTTGTTCTAGCTGGCGCGCTAACTGCTGATAAAGCGGTGTTGCGCCCTGAGGATCAAGATGTAGCTGAGTAAAGCGTGGGTCCATGAGTGTCTCCCAGTAGCGGCCATACCAATTAGATACCACTATAGACCCAATGAGATACCAATCAAATACCAATTAGCTACAACTATGGTTGAATAGTGACATCCGGCCTGGCCAATAAGGCAATAAAGCGCGCACATAATTGAACGCAGATCGTTGATAGTTTGGGGCCAAAGCGAACTTCAGGGTAACCACGATTGGCGCGGCCTTTGGGAATCCGTATAGTGGCAGGCTACTCTCGCCAACTGATTGAACACATGCTGCAAAACAACTCATTGCTTGCCCAGCTCAAGCAACAGATCCGTGACACCACTCCACGCGCTGAAGGGGTGATCAAAGCCACCGAAAAAGGCTTCGGTTTTCTTGAAACCGACAGCGGTGAATCTTATTTCGTGCCGCCCCCCGCCATGAAGCAAGTACTCCATGGCGATCGCGTCGAGGCGGTGATCCATGAAAACGGCGACAAAAAGTCCGTAGAGCCTGAGAAGCTGATCGAAGCTGGGCTTGACCGCTTTGTTGCCCGTGTTCAGAAGCGCGAAGACCGTTTAGCCGTTGTGCCCGACCATCCGTCGATTCGCAATGTGCTGAAGGCGCGCATAAAGAACAGCCTGGATGAAGCCACCATTGCTGATGGCGACTGGGTTGTCGCGCGGCTGGTACGCCACCCGCTGAAAGAGAACGATCGCGGCTTCTTCACGCAAATTGATGAGCTAGTGGCTAAGGCCGACGACCCCGCCGTTCCGTGGCGCGTCACCCTTGCCCGCCATGCGCTGGAACAAGAGTGCCCGGACGCAGGTACCGAGTGGCCACTGCATGATGAAGGGTTAACCCGTGAAGACCTCACAGCGCAGCCCTTCTTTACTATCGATGGCGAAAAAACCCGCGATATGGACGACGCGCTACACGTGGAAGCGCTGGAGAGCGGCGGTTGGCGGCTAAGCGTTGCGATCGCTGACCCAACGGCCTACGTTGAAGAAGGCCATGCGGCCGACCTTGAAGCGCGCACCCGTGCTTTTACGGTCTACTTACCCGGCCAAAATGTAACGATGTTGCCTGAACAGCTGGCAGATGACCTCTGCTCGCTATGGGAAGGTCAGGACCGCCCTGCCCTTGCCTGCTCGCTGGACATTAATGCCGACGGCAGCCTAGGTGATTACCGCTTTTTTGCGGCTAACGTAAAATCCCACGCCAAACTAGTCTATGACCGCGTTTCCGACTGGATTGACGGTCAAGGCGAGTGGGCTCCCGCTGACAATATCGCTGAACAGCTGAAAGCACTGCGCGATTTGACTGAGGCGCGCACCGCTTGGCGCAACGAACATGCGCTGGTGTTTAAAGATCGTCCTGATTACGTTTTCGACCTGGACGACGCGGGCAACGTCTTAGGCATTCGCACCGAAGATCGCCGCATTGCCAACCGTATGATTGAAGAGTCGATGATTGCCGCTAACGCTTGCTGCGCGGACTTCCTCGCCAAACATATCGGTCACGGTATCTTTAATGTGCACCGCGCTTTTGAGCCTGAAAAAGCCGAATCTGCTCAAGAGTTCTTAGCAACTCAGGAGATTGAGGTCGCCCAGGAAGCGCTGACTGAGCTGGCTCACTACAAAGAGCTAAAGCGCGCTCTGGAAAGCCGTGATGATGCCTGGCTGGACGCGCGTCTGCGCCGCTTCCAAGGCTTTACCAGCATGTCCGCTCAACCTGGCCCGCACTTTGGTCTTGGGCTACCGGCTTATGCCACCTGGACGTCGCCAATTCGTAAGTACGGCGATATGGTCAACCATCGTTTGATCAAGCGAGTGCTTAAAGGTGAACAGGCTCCGGCAGAAGCCAGCCAGCAGCTCACCGAGCAACTCACCGAGCGGCGGCGCCTGAACCGTATGGCAGAACGCGACGTAAAAGATTGGCTCTACGTTCGCTACTTAACGCCAGCGGCTCAAAACCAAGACGCCTTCGACGCAGAGATCATGGCGATCAACCGTGGTGGTATGCGAGTACGCCTGCTGGAAAATGGTGCTACCGCCTTCGTACCCGCCCCGCTAATGCACAGCGATCGCGATAAAGTGGTCATTGATGATAAAGAGGGTCGCATTCAAATTGAAGGCGAAGAGCGCTACAAGCTGGGCGACAGCCTGCGCATTGCGCTAACAGAAGCCCGTGAGGAAACCCGCTCGCTGGTCGCCAAACCCACAGAATAACGTTACCTTGCACCGCCCACGCCACGGCATTGCCGTGGCGTTTTATTTTCCCGCCACCCATTAACTGTCGCAGAACTGACTTATTTCTTCCTTATGGTAATCCGATGACACCCTTGTAGTTCGGAGGTTACCTTGCACATCGCTGATGTGACCATGTTTCACGCCCCGGCAAGCGGCGGCGTTCGTACTTATCTGCAAGCTAAACACCGGGTGCTAGCGCACACGGCAAACCTACGCACTAGCTTGTTAGTGCCGGGAGCTGAGCGCGATAGCCTGGGTGACCACCACACCTTGCCAGCGCTACACCTCCCCTTGGGCCAGGGCTACCGCTTTCCGCTGAGAGGGTCACGCTGGCGCGATGCACTAATCGAGCTAAAACCTGATCTTATCGAGGCTGGCGACCCTTATGTAACGGCATGGGCAGCCCTTGCCGCAGGCCAAACGCTTGGCGTACCGGTGGTCGGATTTTATCACTCAGACCTTCCACGCTTAATGGGGGATCGCTTTGGCCGCTACGTAGAGAAACGCTTAACGCGCTATGTCAAAGACCTCTACTGCCAATTTGATAGCGTGCTGGCCCCCTGTAACGCTATGGCTAATCGACTCAGGGAGTGGGGAGTCGATAACGTTCGCGTACAGCCATTAGGGGTCGATTTAAACCATTTTCACCCCCAGCAGCGAGATCCCGCCTTCCGCCAAGGCATGGGTATTCCCAGCGATAAAAAGCTGCTGATCTTTGTCGGTCGCAATTCCCGCGAGAAAAATATTGATGTGCTGCTGGCGACAATGCGCCAGCTCGGCAGTGATTACCATTTATTGCTGATGGGTCCCGGCATGCCCCATCAGGTACCCAACAATGTCACTGTCGTGGATCGCTGCTGCGGCGCACATGAAGTGGCCAAAGCACTCGCCAGTAGCGATGCCCTTCTGCATGCGGGCACCCGGGAAACCTTTGGCTTGATCGCTCAAGAAGCGATGGCCTGCGGTATCCCTGTCGTGGGTGCTAGGGCCGGTGCGCTGGTCGAAAATGTGCCATTAGGCGCAGGCATTCTGTGTCAGCCACTCGACCCGGAGGCCATGGCCGAGGCATGCACGGCCTTGTTCAGTAATGACATCGCCGCCAGCGGGCGTTATGCCCGTCATTTTGTCGAACGCCAGTTCAGTTGGGATAGCGTTATCCAGTCTCTTCTTGAGCACTACATCGACCTTTGCAACATTGAACGGCCCAATGCCCTCGCCCACCACCACTAAGCCCCAACGATTACTGCGTTTTCGCCCGCTGCATGGTTTTCTACTGGCGGGGGCACTCTTGGCCCCGCTAGTGCTTACCACTTGGCTGGGCGGTGCTGAGGCGCTGCAGCGTATTAAACATTTTCCATTGGCGTTATTGCTGTTGATGCTGCTATTAGCGTTTCTGTGTTGGAACCTGAATGCAGCAAGGCTGCGGCTAATGTTAGGTGGCCGTGCAGGGCAACTTGGCCAACGTGGTGCGCTGGGCATTGAGCTGGCATCAAAGTTTGCGTTGTGCGCTACGCCTGGAGGGAGTGGAGGGCCAGCCACTCTACTTATCCTGCTTGCACGACGCGGCTTTCCTCCCGCCAAAGGGGCAGCGGTGTTTTTGATTGACCAAGGCTGTGACTTGCTGTTCTTCCTTACCATGCTGAGCGGTTTGATGCTCTTCTCTCTGGCCAGCGATACCCAGTGGCCGCATCAGTCACTAGTACAGTGGTCACTGGTCGGTTTAGCATTTATGGCGACGCTGGTCAGTGGTGTGATGTGTTATTTACCCAGCCTGCTGCGTGCAGGTGGCGTTATAACGACATGGCCAAGCCGTTACCGACGGCGCTGGATAGTAAGGCGCTTATTACGATGCCGATATGCGCTCAAGGTCACACTCGCGCTGCCTTTTACGACGCTGCTCGCGATGATGATGCTTACCGCAGCGCATTGGCTAATGCGCTATAGCTTGCTCTATGTCGCGGTGCTGGGCGTGGGCGGCCATGCCGATTGGATGTGGACGTTTTTAACCCAAATGCTGGCCATGGCGGCCAGCCAGCTGAGCTTTCTTCCTGGCGGCGCAGGTGCGGCTGAAGTCGGCGTAGGCAGTTTGTTACTGCCCTTGATGGAACGCGAGCAGGCCGCAGCAGCCGTCCTAGTGTGGCGTCTGGTGAGCTACCACCTCTATTTAGCGGTGGGGGCACCACTATTTATTCTGTACAGCTACCGAATGCTAAACAGAAAATCCGATAATAAAACGCCGGAAGGATAACCGTGCACCAACGAATAAGGGCGCCCCGAGGGGCGCCCTTATCGCGTGCGACTAGAGGTCGATAGCTTACCAGCCAGTGACTTCTTTCAGTGCATCGCCGATTTCAGCCAGAGAACGCACGGTTTTAACACCGGCATCTTCCAGGGCAGCAAATTTCTCATCCGCAGTACCTTTACCGCCAGAGATGATTGCGCCCGCATGGCCCATACGCTTGCCAGGAGGTGCAGTGACACCAGCAATGTAGGAAACCACAGGCTTAGAAACGTTGGCTTTGATGTAAGCCGCTGCTTCTTCTTCAGCCGTACCACCGATTTCACCGATCATCACGATCGCTTCGGTTTTCGGGTCTTTCTCGAACATTTCAAGAATGTCGATAAAGTTAGAACCCGGAATCGGGTCACCACCGATGCCTACACAGGTAGACTGACCGAAACCATGGTCAGTTGTCTGCTTAACGGCTTCGTAAGTCAGGGTGCCTGAACGCGACACGATACCGACTTTACCCGGCTGGTGAATGTGGCCCGGCATGATGCCAATTTTACATTCGCCAGGCGTGATAACACCTGGGCAGTTCGGGCCGATCAGACGCACGCCCAGCTCGTCACATTTTACTTTTGCTTCGAGCATGTCTAGCGTCGCGATACCTTCGGTGATGCACACGATCAGCTTGATGCCAGCGTTAGCAGCTTCAAGAATCGAGTCTTTACAGAACGGTGCCGGAACGTAGATCACGCTGGCTTCCGCGCCGGTTTTCTCAACCGCTTCTTTCACGGTGTTGAAAACGGGCAGGCCCAGGTGCGTCTGGCCGCCTTTGCCCGGCGTAACACCACCGACCATTTGCGTGCCATAGGCAATCGCCTGTTCGGAGTGGAACGTGCCCTGGCCACCCGTGAAACCTTGGCAGATGACCTTGGTGTTCTTATCGATCAGGATGCTCATTACTTGCCCTCCGCTGCTTTTACAACCTGCTGAGCCGCGTCGGTCAGACTGGTAGCAGCGATGATGTTCAGACCGCTAGACGCCAGTTTTTCAGCGCCCAATTCAGCGTTATTACCTTCCAGACGCACAACCACTGGAACGTTAACACCAACTTGTTCAACAGCACCGATGATGCCTTCAGCAATCATGTCGCAACGAACGATACCGCCGAAGATGTTCACCAGAACCGCTTTGACGTTGTCGTCAGACAGGATGATCTTGAACGCTTCTGCAACGCGCTCTTTGGTCGCGCCACCACCAACGTCCAGGAAGTTAGCAGGCTTGCCGCCACTCAGGTTGACGATGTCCATGGTGCCCATGGCCAGGCCAGCACCGTTAACCATGCAGCCGATGTTGCCATCAAGCGCTACATAGTTCAGTTCCCACTTCGCTGCATCAGCTTCACGCTGATCTTCCTGGGAAGGATCGCGCATCGCTTGAAGGTCTGGATGACGGTACAGCGCGTTGCTGTCGAGCCCCAGTTTGGCGTCGAGGCAGTGCAGATTGCCTTCGTCGGTAATAACCAGCGGGTTAATTTCTAACAGTGCCAGATCTTTGTCATGGAACAGCTTAGAAAGGCCCAGGAAGATCTTGGTGAACTGCTTGATCTGATCGCCTTTCAGGCCCAGAGCAAATGCCAGCTCACGCGCTTGGTAGGGCTGTGCGCCGACCAGCGGATCGATTTCAGCTTTCAAAATCTTTTCTGGCGTTTCTTCTGCAACGGTCTCGATTTCAACACCACCTTCGGTAGAGGCCATGAAGACCACGCGACGGGTGGTGCGATCGACGACGGCGCCGAGATACAGCTCGTCAGCGATGTCGGTGCAAGTCTCAACCAAAATTTTAGCAACCGGCTGACCTTTTTCGTCAGTCTGGAAGGTGACCAGGTTCTTACCTAACCACTGCTCGGCGAAAGCTTTTGCTTCAGCCGGATCTTTAATCAGCTTAACGCCACCCGCTTTACCGCGGCCGCCAGCGTGAACCTGGGCTTTAACCACCCACATGTCACCGCCGATCTTTTTGCACGCTTCTTCAGCTTCTTCGGGAGTGTCCACGGCAAAGCCTTTAGACACTGGTAGACCATAATCAGCAAACAGCTGTTTGCCTTGATACTCGTGAAGGTTCATCGATTCATGCCATTGGTTGCATGTGACTCGAACGATGACCCGCTGCTTTAAAAGAGCGGGGCATCCCCGTACCTTCGTCCCCGCTGATTTCTCACAGAGCCGAAAGTGTTGCGCCACCTGACGGTGGCGCTTGGTTGTTGCTTAGCGAATTACTTGCGCTTCTTACGGTTAGCCATATGAATGGCATGGCCGTCTACCGCAAGAGCGGCTTCATGCACAGCTTCCGACATAGTCGGGTGTGCATAGCAGGTCAGAGCTAGGTCTTCAGCGCTAGAGCCGAATTCCATTGCAATCACGCCCTGGGCAATCATCTCACCCGCGTGCTGACCAACAATATGCATGCCGAGAATACGGTCAGTTTCCGCATCGGCGATAATCTTGGCGCTACCCTCGGTGGCGTTATTCGCCATCGCACGACCACTTGCCGCGAACGGGAAGCTACCAGTCTTAACTTCAATACCTTTCGCTTTGGCATCTTGCTCAGTCATACCGACCCAAGCGACTTCCGGGAACGTGTAGATCACGTTCGGAATCGTGTCGTAGTTCATCTCGGCTTTGTGGCCAGCGATGATATCAGCGACCATGATGCCTTCTTCAGATGCCTTGTGCGCCAGCATGGGGCCACGCACACAGTCACCAATAGCATAAACACCGGGTACGTTCGTGCGGCACTGGTCATCAACAAAGATAAAACCGCGTTCGTCCAGTTCAACGCTCACACCATCGGCAATCACACCCTTGGTGTACGGACGGCGACCAACGCAAACAATCAGTTTGTCGAAGGTCATTTCCTGTTCGCCATTGGCATCGGTGTACTTAACGATGACTTCATCGCCATTGGATTCCGAGCCTGTTACGCGGGCGCCCAGTTTAATATCCAGCCCCTGCTTTTTGAGCAGTTTCTGTGTTTCTTTTGCGATCGCCGTATCGACCATCGGCAAGAAGCTATCCATCGCTTCCAGAACAGTAACTTCAGAACCTAAGCGGTTCCAAACGCTACCCAGCTCTAGGCCGATAACGCCAGCACCAATAACGCCTAAACGCTTCGGCGTTTCCTGGAATTCCAGCGCGCCGGTAGAGTCAACAATCAAGCCTTCGGTTAGCGGCGTCGGTGGAATTTCAACCGGCACGGAACCTGCAGCAACAACGATGTTATCAGCGTCGTAAGTGGTGGTATTGCCGTCTAGATCGGTCACTTCGACTTGCTTACCGGAAACCACTTTACCGGTGCCCTCAATAGCCGTAACACCATTGGCTTTAAATAAGCCAGAGATGCCGCCGGTCAAGTTCTTAACGATCTTGTCCTTGCGAGCCATCATTTTTTTGACGTCCATCGTGACGTCACCGGCATTAATACCCATGTCGTCGAAATCGTGCTTGGCTTCGACGAACTTGTGCGAGGCTTCAAGCAACGCTTTAGACGGGATACAGCCGACGTTCAAACACGTACCGCCGTGAACGACGTTGCCTTCTTTACCAATCCATTTTTCAACACAGGCGGCCTTCAGGCCCAGCTGCGCAGCGCGGATAGCCGCTACGTAGCCACCAGGACCTGCACCGATAACGATCACATCAAACTTGTCAGCCATGTTGGCTCCTTTAGCTTGGTTGCCTCCCCCCGTTTGAACTTAAAACGGGCAGGAGGCAAGGTGCGATTGCATTAGAACGCTAATACAGCAGAGGAGGCGGATCAGCGCGCTCCGTTATACGTCCAGCAGCAAGCGAGCCGGGTCTTCCAGCAGCTCTTTAATAGTAACCAAGAATCGTACCGCATCTTTACCATCAATCATGCGGTGGTCGTAGGACAGCGCCAGATACATCATCGGGCGAATCTCGACCTTACCATTCACAGCCATTGGACGATCCTGGATTTTATGCATACCCAGGATAGCGGTTTGAGGTGGATTGATAATCGGGGTCGACATCAAAGAACCAAATGTACCGCCGTTAGTGATAGTGAAGGTACCGCCGATCATGTCATCCATGCCCAGCTTACCGTCACGACCACGCTTACCGAAATCAACAATCGTGCGCTCAACGTCGGCAATTTTCATGCTATCGGTATCACGTAGCACCGGTACCACCAGGCCACGATCCGTTGATACCGCAACGCCGATATCTTGATAACCGTGGTAAACGATATCGGTACCATCAATAGAGGCGTTAACATCCGGGAAGCGCTTGAGTGCTTCAGAAGCCGCTTTTACAAAGAAGCCCATAAAGCCCAGTTTAATATCGTGGGTTTTCTGGAACGTATCTTTGTACTGCGCACGAAGCGCCATGATTTCAGTCATGTCCACTTCGTTATAAGTGGTCAGCATGGCAGCCGTTTGCTGCGCCTGAACCAGACGCTTAGCAATGGTTTGACGCAGACGCGTCATCGGAACGCGCTTCTCGACGCGATCACCTTCCACTGCCGGTGCGGCGGCAGCTGCTTTCGCCGGCGCTGAAGATTTCGCTGCTTTTTTGGCAGAACCATCTTTCACGGCTTTTTGCACGTCTTCTTTCAAGATGCGGCCACCTTTGCCGGTGCCCTCAATCTTGGCAACATCCAAATCATGCTCAGCAACCATCTTGCGTGCCGCCGGCGCTAGGATCTTATCGCCGACCTTCTCATCAGCGCCTTCATCATCGCTACCCGCAGCACTTGAAGCAGAGGCACTGCTGCTCTCTTCACCGGCGCCACCAGCACCTTCGGTAAAGATGGCCAGAACCGCTTCGGATTCAACCTGGCTGCCTTCTTCGGCTTTAATTTCTGCCAGTGCGCCGTCGGCAGGTGCGACAACTTCGAGCACTACCTTGTCGGTTTCGATGTCGGCTAACACTTCATCGCGTTTAACCGCTTCACCAACCTTCTTGTGCCACGTTGCCACGGTGCCTTCCTGGATAGATTCAGGGAAGCTTGGGGCTTTTACGTCATGTTGCTTACCACCGCCGTTACCGCCGCTGGCTTTTTTCTCTTCACTTTTCTCAGCAGGCTTTTTAGCACTAGCATCATCAGAAGATGTATCTTCTTTGCCACTTGCTGCGCTGCTTTCACCGATTTTGCCTAACACTTGCTCTGACTCAACGGTATCGCCTTCTTCTGCCATCACGTCAGTCAGGGTACCCGCTTCCGGTGCGACGACTTCTAGCACCACTTTGTCGGTTTCGATTTCAACAATCAGCTCGTCACGTTCGACGCTGTCACCCGGCTTTTTATGCCACGCAGCCACAGTGCCTTCGGCAACGGATTCCGGAAAGGTTGGCGCTTTGATATCAGTAGCCATGTCGTTTCCCTTATATGTTCTCTAAACCCGGTGGGCGCTTATAGGTTAAAAGCGTCTTCCACCAGCTGGCGCTGCTGTTCAGTGTGGACGGACATATAGCCCGCTGCCGGTGCGGCAGAGGCAGGACGTCCTGCAAATTTCAAATCACGTCCGAGACCATCTTTCAGCATATCGGCGACGGCGCGCATGTGGTGCTGACTTGAGTACCAAGCGCCCTGGTTTAGCGGCTCTTCCTGGCACCACACGATGTCTTCCACATTGGCATACGCCTGGAGCACTTCCAGAAGTTCTTCTTTCGGGAAGGGGTAGAGTTGCTCGAGACGAATAATCGCCGTGTCATCACGCTCGTTTTCTGCACGCCAGTTGGCTAGGTCGTAGTACACCTTACCGGCACACATAATAACGCGAGTCACCTTTTCTGCCTCAAGATTCGCCTGATCCGGTAGCACCATGTAGAACTTGCCGTGAGCAAGATCTTCTAGGCTAGATACCGCTTCTTTGTGGCGCAGTAGCGACTTCGGCGACATGATTACCAGTGGCTTACGCAACGGACGAATGACTTGACGTCGCATCAGATGATAAATCTGTGCGGGCGTCGTCGGCACACACACCTGCATGTTGTGCTCAGCGCACAGCTGCAAGAAGCGCTCTAAGCGCGCGGAGGAGTGCTCTGGCCCCTGACCTTCATAACCATGCGGCAACAGCATGGTCAGTCCACACAGTCGTCCCCACTTGGTCTCACCAGAAGAGATAAACTGGTCAACCACGACTTGGGCACCGTTGAAGAAGTCACCAAACTGGGCTTCCCAAATGACTAAGTCACCCGGCGCTGTCGTGGAGTAGCCGTACTCAAACGCCAGCACAGCCTCTTCCGATAGGAAAGAGTCGTGAATGGTAAAGCGCGGCTGACCGTCTGACATATTCTGCAGCGGTACGTACGTAGAACCATCTTTCTGGTTATGGATAACCGCATGACGGTGAGAGAACGTCCCACGACCAACATCCTGACCGGTAATACGAATCGGATGCCCTTGATCAAGCAGCGTGGCATACGCTAGCGTTTCAGCGAAGCCCCAGTTAAGCCCCATGCCGCCCGCCTGCATTTTGCGACGGTCTTCATAGATTTTAGCGACTTGGCGCTGTACTTCGACGCCATCAGGAACCTCACACATTCTCGCAGCCAGCTGCTGCAGACGCTTCATATCGAAGGTAGTGTCTGCATTACCGGTCCACTCATGCCCCAGGTAGGGAGCCCAGTCCACAAAGAGTGATGTATTAGGCTCCTGCACCAAGGCATTAGCTACGTGATTGCCTGCCACAAGATCATCGCGGTAGGTTTCAACCATTGCCTTAGCGTCTTCTTCTGACAATACGCCCTGTTCGACCAGACGCTTCGCATAGAGTGAACGCGAAGAAGGATGATCTTTAATCTTGGCGTACATCATCGGCTGGGTACCCGATGGCTCGTCGGCCTCGTTGTGGCCGCGGCGGCGGTAGCACACCAGATCAATAACAACGTCTTTCTTAAACTGTTGCCGGTAATCCAACGCCACTTGGGTCGCATGGATAACCGCATCAGGATCATCGCCGTTAACATGGAAAATCGGCGCCTGAACCATCTTAGCGATGTCAGTACAGTATTCGGTGGATCGCGCGTCCAAGGGGTTCGACGTCGTAAAGCCCACCTGGTTGTTAATCACGATGTGTACTGTGCCACCGGTTTTATAGGCACGGGTTTGAGACATCTGGAATGTCTCCATGACCACGCCCTGACCAGCAAACGCTGCATCGCCATGAACGTTGATTGGCAGAACTTTGCTGCCCTCTTCATCATTACGGCGATCTTGACGTGCGCGTACCGAGCCTTCTACTACCGGCGCAACAATTTCCAAATGCGACGGGTTAAACGACATTGCCAAGTGAACTTCGCCACCAGGCGACATGACGTTAGAGCTGAAGCCTTGGTGATATTTCACATCACCAGAACCACGCTCGATCACCTTTTTACCGTCGAATTCGTCGATCAATTCAGCGGGATTTTTCCCCAGAATATTAACCAACAGGTTCAAACGGCCACGGTGAGCCATGCCAATAACAACTTCTTTAGTGCCATAGCCACCGGAGCGCTGAATCAACTCGTCCATCATCGGAACAAATGATTCACCACCTTCAAGACCGAAGCGTTTGGTGCCTGGATATTTAGACGCTAGGTAATTTTCCAAACCTTCGGCAGCGGTAAGGCGCTCAAGCACATGCTTACGCACATCGTCGCTGAATTTCGGCGCACTGCGCACCGATTCAAAACGCCGTTGCAACCAACGTTTCTCTTCGGTATCAACAATGTGCATGATCTCGCAACCGATAGAGCGACAATAAGTCTGCTCCAGCGCGTCAACGATCTCACGCAACGGTGCTTTATCAATACCTAGAAAAAACGAGCCGGTCTGGAACTCGGTGTCAAGATCAGCCTTGGAAAGCTGATGAAATGACAGATCGAGGTCTGGGACGGGGGTGGGATTACGCAGTCCTAGCGGGTCGATATTGGCCTTCTGATGGCCACGAAAGCGGTATGCGTTAATCAGCTGCAGGACTTTTACCTGCTTTTTATTCTCACCGCTATCGGAGGCGGCGGCTACCCGGCCTGGGCGACTTTCACGACCCAGTTGGTAGAACTGATCACGAGTGGGGCTTAGTGGAACATCGTGGGAGGCACTGCCCTCAGAACGAGGCAACTGATCAAAATAGCTGCGCCATTCATCTGAGACAGAATCAGGATCGGCGAGGTACTGCTCATAAAGCGCTTCCACGTAGTGGACATTGCCACCACTAACGTGAGAGGAACGCCACATCAACTCCATTATGCCTTGTTGCATCTCTCGGTCACCCTGCACTGATGGGGTGGTATCGGTATCGCTGCAATCGCGCAACGACATCGCTATTGCCCTGCCGGCGGGGCGGGACATATGCCGGCGGCGCCGACCGAAGGCCGGAAGCCCTATTCATACTAGCTGTAAGTAC